>JALVKZ010000001.1 GCA_027033675.1 Pyrodictiaceae archaeon
CCACAAAACAAAAACTATTTCTACTCACAAATAACTATAAACACTAACACGGTGAACAACCCATGGCCAAGAAATTCGGAGAACTCATATACACAAAGGAGACCGGAGGACCAGTAGCAACCAAGGCCGAAAGCCACACACCGAAGCTAGAAGCACCAGACAAGGTAAAGAAAGGCGAGCCATTCGAGATAAAAGTCAAAGTAGGCCCACACCCCAACGAGCCACAGCACTCCATTAGGAGAATAGAGCTATGGTTCTACGAGGAAGGCAGAGTATTCAACCCAATAAGAATAGCCAGCATCGAGCTCGAACCAGTCTACTCAGAGCCAGAAATAACGATAAAGGTCAAACTAGAGAAAAGCGGCACAATATACGCACTAGCCTACTGCAACCTCCACGGAGTATGGGAAGAAAGAAAAGACATAACAGTGGAGTAAGACCATATAACTGTCAATATAAAGAACTGTTTTAACCTTTATCACTTTTTAGTTTAATATTGAAACTCTAGCAAGCCATTTACCTAAATTTATTCTTATAAGTTGAGATAGAGCTTATTAACTATTTAGCAAAATTGTGATTATTTATATCTAGTTAGGGGTCAGCACTCAAGACCCTCTTCATCGCATGGATCGGTTTGCTCTGGAGGCGCGGGGTCATCACGTAGATAGTTATGGCGGGACTGTACCTGTGTTGTATTCTGGCTCGGCGTTGGGGTTTAATTATCTCTGCTAGCGATGCTGCTGCATAGAGAAAGAGGCGAGGAGGCACAATATGACGCTTGCCGAGACGGTGCGGAGGCTTCTAAGGGAGCATGGTATGTGCTCGAAGATAGGTGTTGTTGAGGAGAAGCCTGGGTGCACGCTTCTGTACTGTGACGGGGGTGATGGTGTCCTTATAGCGGTGTTTGAGTATGATGGCTGGGTTTATGGAAAGATGGTTGCTGAGGGTAGTGTTAAGCCTTATATGTGGCATTGTGATGAGCTCCTTTACACCCCTTATGGCGTTTACGCGTTTGCTAGGAGTGTTGACGAGCTTGTTTCTAAGCTAGTTAGCAAGAAGAGGCTTGTGCTTGGCCAGCTACGCTTAGCTCTTGAGCGTCTCGCGGATATAGAAGAGTAACCTGTTTTGCCCCTTACTAGGCTTCCCTGGGATAGGGGAATGGTTTCGGGATGAGTGATACGCGTAACGATTACCGAGTGCTCGTAGCTGAGCATGCCCTAGGCTTGTTAGAGAATGTTGTCCAGACACGTAGCATACCTGGGGTTGTTGAGTGGAGGGGTCTAGAGGCTTTATTAGAGGAGGCTAGGAAGCAGCTCATGAGTATAAAGTATAGCTTTCTCCCTCCACGCATGCTTGCCGAGCACGAGTCCGTTAAGCGGCTTCAGGAGCTTAGCAAGGAGATAGCGAGGCGCCTACTACCCTGGGATAAGATTAGGACTATGAGTCTTGATAGGAAGGCGCGAATGAGTATCGCGAAAGCTAAATACGCTATAAGGATACTATATGGGTTGCCATACCGACTTATTCTCGGCGATGAGAATGACCCCCTTTATGCTATTGATATCGAATGTGTGAAGGTTCTTAGTGTTGCTAAGCATCGTGGAGCAGAGAAACTATATGTAACGAGGGCACAGGGAGTATTAACATACACTATTATAACGAATATAGAGTCAATAAAGAGGGGTGAGATAAGAGCAGCAGCAATACTACCGCCGATCGAGTTACGCGGGGAGATTAGCGAGGCGATGTACTGTAGCAAACCTATAAACGACGAAAAGTGTCTTGGGAAAAGGCCTCCTAGAGATGTTATTGAGAGAGGTGAGGTTGAGAAGATAATATTCGAGATTACTAGAGCTAAGTAGCGATATGGCTATCACTTATATGGATGTGTTTCTCAACCCACATTACTGCCTCGCCGTAGACGCGCTCAAGTAGCTCCAGGCTGAGAACTTCTTCTGGGCGCCCGATTGCTGCTATGCTGTGGTTAATTAAGACTATTGTGGATGTATAGGGTAGGAGGAGCATTGGGTCGTGACTAGTAACTATTACGAGCTTCTCTTTGCAAAGAGAGCCTATGAATCTTGCCAGTGCTGCCCTGCCTCTCGGGTCAACTGCTGAGAAGGGTTCATCCATCAACAATACTTCAGGGTCGTGTATAAGTGCTTTCGCTATGAATGCTCTCTGTCTCTGT
>JALVKZ010000002.1 GCA_027033675.1 Pyrodictiaceae archaeon
TCCCAGCTTGGGGGAGCTGCGGGGCCTCGCGGACCCCACAGCTACCCCCAACGCGGCCGGCTTAACTTCCGGGTTCGACAAGAGTCCGGGTGTTGCCCGGCCGCTATGGCCGGGTCGGGCCGTGTTTTATCGTTCTACCCTTGTCGGGGTTCTTATACATTTCATTAAATTCGTTAGGTGTATGGATTCCTTGTATTAATGAGCGTTACTTGTTTATTATCTTCTCTTGTATATGTGTGCGTGTGAATTGGGGTCTTGGTATGGATGAGGAGGTTTTAAGGAAGTATATTGAGGCAGGTCGTGTAGCTAGGATTGTTAGGGAGGAGGCTGCTAAGCGTATTGAGCCAGGGGTATCTGTTTATGAGTTTTGTGAATGGGTTGAGAACAGAATTGTTGAGCTTGGTGGGAGGCCTGCCTTTCCCTGTAACTTGTCTATTAACGAGGTTGCTGCTCATTATACGCCGTTTATAGGTGATGAGCTGCGGGTTCCGGATGGGTCTGTTGTTAAGATAGACTTGGGTGTGCATGTTGATGGATATATTGCTGATACTGCTGTAACGGTTGATTTCAGTGATAAGTGGGATACATTGCTTGAGGCGGTGCGCGATGCTCTTGAGAAGGCGCTAGGAATAGTATCTCCGAACACGAAATTCTCTGAAGTCGGTAGAGTAATAGAGTCTACCATAAAGGCTTACGGGTTTAAGCCTATTAGTAACCTTGGTGGACATAGTCTTGCAAGGTATACTATACATGCGGGAGAGAGTATTCCTAACGTATACGAACCCTTCCTTCGAGGCAAATTTGGAAAAGGTAAGGCATATGCTATAGAGCCCTTTGGAACTAATGGTGCGGGTAGTGTAAAGGAGGGCGAGATTGTAGCCATCTATGCTCTTATCAGACCTAATCTAAAGAGAAGGCTTAATGATTTACAAAAAAGAGTGCTTAATGCCATAAAGGAGCGCTTCAAGACGCTCCCCTTTACCGAGAGATGGCTCAAAGACGTAGCACGGGTTGATGAGCTCCGCAGGTCTCTGAGAAGGCTTGCCCGCATGGGGTTCCTTGTACAGTATCCGGTGCTTATTGAGAAAGGTGGAGGCATGGTGGCGCAGTTTGAGCACACCCTTGTAATAACGGATGAAGGAGATGTAATAGTTACTACAAGGTAATGGGGCTAGAAGGGTTTTTGAGTGGTTTTCTGCTTCCTGGTTCTGATGAGAAATGTGTGCTAAGCGGTGAGTAACTTTTAGGTGCAACGGCCATGGCTAATGCCACTTCGCCGTGGTTTGGTGGCGGCTCTGACCTAGCTACATGGATAATAGCTATAAGCATTCTTATATCAACGATTCTCTCCATATTCGCGTTCCTCGGTGTTGCGCAGGGATTTCAGCTACGTATATGGAAGGCCCAGATAGAATCTAAGCTACGTATCCTTGAGAATTATCGCGACGAGGTACGTGACGAGGTACGCAAGCGCCTCGAGAAGCTTGGAGCAAGGAACGTAGAGGAAGTGCTTAATACAGCGCTCGATTACTTCGTTATAAGCCCTGTCAGCATAGAGCCTACTGATATAATTAAGCGCCTCGAGAGGGTTCTCCGTACGGAGGAGGAGCGCCTTGAGGCGCTTGTTACACGTAGCCTTGGATCCAAGGTTGATGACGTTGTGGTTAAGAACTCTGTCACGTTACTCGCTATAGCTAATGCGCTAAACATACTGTATAAATATATTCGCCATATATTATTGACGGGTATAAAGACGCGTAACGCGCTACTAGTAGCACAGCTATGGATGCTCCTCCCCTTCTATATGAGGATAGCAAAAGCCTATTATGACGCCTCCAAGGTAATAGCGAGGGGAGTACCAATAGGTGATGCAGCAGGTCCATTAGCAGCCTATAAATTGATGAAAATGCTTCCACGTATTGAGGGCCCTGTAGAAATAACTAAGGATACTATATATAGTGTTCATGAGTATGAGAATAGGAGAGTTATAGTTGTGAAAGCTAAGGGGCCGGGAAGTACTGTTGGACGCCCGGGAGAGGCTGTCGAGAAAATAGTGGAGACCTTGTCGCCGAGCAGTATTGCATCCATAATAACTATTGATGCTGCCCTCAAAATGGAGGGAGAACCCACGGGCTCCATAGCTGAGGGCACTGGTGTAGCCATGGGGGATCCGGGGCCCGAGAAAATAAGGATAGAGAGAATCGCTGTGAGGCACAAGATACCGCTCTATGCTATCGCTATCAAGATGGGATTGGAGGAGGCGATAACAGCTATTAAGAAAGAAATAGTTGTGGGTGTAGAAAAAGCAGTAGAGCATGCAAAGAGACTAATAGTGGAGGAGACGAGGCCTGGTGATACAATCATAGTTGTGGGTGTAGGTAACACTCTTGGTGTCGCACAATAAGAGGTGACTAAGCGTTGAATCTGGACCTATATACCCTCTACATGTTATCCATGGTCATTTTGTCGATAGCTATGGTAGCCTACATGATACTTGCTACACTAGGGTCTCGGGGCAAGCGAGAACCAGAGAAAAAGGTCATAACGGTTCTACGCTGCTCTAAGTGCGGATATACTAGGACACGAGATTTCAAGGAAGGAGACTATGTGGGCAAGGTTGTTGACGAGGTCTGTCCCAAGTGCGGTATTAACCTAGTTATTGATGCGATATACGAGGAAAGCATTACTGGTTTAAACCAAGTGCTGAGAAACAAGCGTAAGCGAGAAAGAACTAGGAAGCGCCAGGTAGCCCGTAATGGGTCTTCCTAGGACTTGTTGTGTGTTACGTAGATAACTTGTTTAAGGCTTATTCGAGACCCTTTACCTCAGAAGACTCGGGGGAGAAGTTCGTACCAGTTCTCTGCTATTGGATAGCGGGGTGTGTGTTATGGGGTATGTCAGGTGGCTTGGTCATGCTACATTCGAAGTAGGGCTCGATGACTACTTAGTGTTAATTGACCCTTGGCTCACTAATCCGGCATCGCCTGTTAGTATCGAGGAGTACAGGGACAAAGTGGATTTAATTATAGTCACGCATGACCATGGCGACCATCTAGGTGAGGCCATTGAACTAATGAAGCTTAACCCGAGGGCAAGGCTTGCAGCAGTCTATGAGATAGCAAACGATGTCGTAGCGAAACTCGGCCAAGCAGAGAGTAACAGGGTTATTGGTGCTAATATAGGTGGTCCTCTTAAAATGGATCTAGATCTCAAGGTGCTCTTCACCCCGGCTGCTCATAGCTCCCAGAAAGGCGTACCAACTGGAGTAGTAATTATCGGCAAGGAGGCGACGATATATCATGCTGGTGATACAGGGCTTATAGCGGAGATGCAGTTCATAGGCGAGCTTTATAAACCTGATATAGCTATGCTACCTATAGGCGGTCACTTCACTATGGATGAGGTGCAAGCAGCCAAAGCGGTTGAGCTGATAAAGCCAAAGGTAGCTATACCTATGCACTATAACACGTTCCCAGTTATACAAGCTGATCCAGAGAAGTTCAGGAAACTCGTAGAAGAAAAGGGGCTCGGCACAAGGGTTGTTATATTAAAGCCCGGTGAGAAGTATAGCTTCTAGCAGATGAATATATGGATAAAAGTACTTTTCTTATTAATTAGCTTTTTGGCTGGTCCCGGTTCTTCGGTTCTTTCCCTGTGTAGATTTATTTAAAAGGAGTAGTAGTCTTGGCCATACTTGATGGGGCCACTATTTTGGCGCGAATCTCTGTATCGGAGTCCGAGTACCAGCTACTAAGACTGATGGAAAAGAAGGGCATCGTGGTAGGCAGAGAGTACAGCAGCGACGAGATCGCTGACATGGTTGGGATGAGTCGTAGTAGTGTTGAAGCGCTTCTTCGACTTCTCGCCTCTAAGGGGCTTGTTGAGCTAAGGGAGCACGTTGTTGAGGAATACGTGATAACCGATGAAGCGAAGAAGTACCTAGAGGAAGGATTCCCTGAGGAAAAGCTAGTACAGTTGCTCGTGAAAGCTGGTGGCGAGCTAAGTGTTGAGGAGGTTAATAGGGTACTTGGCAGGGAGGCTAGCATAGCTCTAGCTAACGCGTCGAGAAAGGGATGGGTTAGGATACAGGCTGGGAAGGTCGTATTAATTATCGACCCTGCTAGAGCGGTCGCGGAGGAAAGAGCAGCTTTAGAAAAAGTACTGCAGGGCGAGAAGCTTAGTCAACATGAGCTACGAATGCTTCGTAGAAGAAAGCTAGTCGATGTTAAGCATAAGAGAATGACCCTATTTTCTTTGCCGAGGAGCATCTCAGAGCTCCTTAGCTCTGTTGTGGTTGAGGTCGGTGCCCTAACAAGGGAACTAATTGAGAGTGGTCGTTGGCGCGAAGTAAGGCTTAGAGAGTATGATGTAAGTGCTCAGCCTCCTAAGAGGTTTCCTGGGAGACTTAACTTCTTTGCACAATTCATAGAACATATACGGGATATAATGAAGGAGCTAGGCTTCACGGAGATAGAGGCCTCGCCTGTTGAGCTAGAGTTCTGGAACTACGATGTATTGTTTCAGCCTCAGTTCCATCCGGCCCGTGGGCCTAGCGATACATTCTACTTGAGTAGACCTAGCGAGGCGCGTCTCCCGGAGAAACTAGCTGAAAATGTTCGGAGGGCTCACGAGGAAGGCATAGCAGGTAGTATTGGTTGGAGATACAAGTGGGAACCGTCGAAAGCTGCAAAACTCATACTTAGAAGCCATACTACCGCGGTTTCTGCGCGTATATTATCTACGAGGCCTTCTCCACCATTCCGGTACTTTAGCATTGGCAGGGTTTATCGAGTAGAAACGATTGATCCAAAGCATCTTCCCGAGTTTCACCAAGTTGATGGGATAGCAAGCGAGGAGGGGGTTAATCTTCGCTGGCTCATAGGAATGCTCTCTGAGTTCCTCGAAAGGCTTGGGTTTAGGGAGTATAAATTCCGCCCAGCATACTTTCCGTTTACAGAGCCTTCTATAGAGGGGTATGTGAAGATTGGTGATACTTGGCTCGAGATACTTGGAGCTGGTCTGTTTAGGCCCGAGATGCTCGCAGCTCTGGGTGTAGACTACCCCGTGGCCGCGTGGGGCATGGGCATCGAGAGGCTCGCCATGGCTCTCTATGATCTAAGGGATATAAGACAGCTCTATAGCATCGATGTAGAATTTCTCGCATCAATGCCTTCAAGGTGGTGGATATATGCCGGTACTGAGATTTAAGCCTGGAAGAGTTGAGGAGGTTCTAGGGCTTGGTCTTCGAAAGGCCCTAGAGGTAATGGAGAGGCTAAAGATTGAGGTAGAAATAGATCAGGAAGGATACGTTGTTGCTGAGCTAGAGGTTGATAGGCCCGATATGTACTCGCTTGAGGGTATTGCCAGGCAGGTCAATGGTATACTTGAAAGGGAGCTAGGACTGCCCCGCTACAGCATCGTTGATACAGACTACGTTATTGAGGTAGAAGATGTACCTACACGTCCTTACATAGTTGGTCTTGTGGCTTGGGATGTTAATATAGATGAGGATTATTTAGTGGAACTAATTCAGTTCCAGGAGAAGCTCACTACAAGCCATGGCCTAAGTAGGCGCAGAATAGCGATAGGCATTCATGATCTCGAGAAAATGCCTTCAAAGCACTTGATATACCGCTTTGAGCACATAGACTCTGTTGTTTTCAAGCCTCTTCATATGGATCGTTTAATGAAGCTTAGAGACGTTCTAGGAGAGCTTGAGCAAGGGGCTCGGTACGGTACTATCTCTCTTAAGGATGAGAAGCACCCAGTGCTTTATGCTGGCGACGAAGTAATAAGTGTGCCACCTGTAATTAACGCTGATGTAACCCGCATAGAGCCTGGTACTCGTCATGTATTTATAGATATAACTGGTACCGAGCTAAAGCCCATACTTGACGCAGCAGCTATCTTTGCTGCTAACTTGGCTGAGCGCAGTAAGTCTAGGAGGATAGGCCTGGTTACAGTCAGGGCTCCATGGGGCGAGTTAAAGGAGCCACGACTAGAGCCAAGAAAGACGGGTATTACAACTAGCACTGTGAATACCATACTGGGCTTGAATTTATCCAGCGATGAGCTAGCAAGGCACTTACAGCGCATGAGGTTTGGCGCGTCATCTCTCAGCGACACGAAGGTATATGTGATAGTTCCTAGATTCCGTATAGATATATTACATGAAGCAGACTTAGCTGAGGAGGTAGCGCTATCAATAGGCTTAGAGAACATAGCTCCCATAAAGCCTAGGACGATGCTTCGTGGACGCTTACTTGGCATACGTTATTGGGAGAGAGAGAGTAGAACAATACTAGCAGGATACGGCTTCGTTGAAGTAAAGACATATACGCTAACTAGCTGTGAGGACCAGAAGAGAATAGTAGGAATAGAAAGAGAAAAACTCGTTACAATAAGCAATCCTGTAAGTGTTGAAGCGAATTGCTTTAGAGCTTCAATGATACCGGCCCTTCTAAGATTAGCCTCGCGTAACCAGCACTTGGTGCCATTAAAGATATTTGAGCTAGGAGAAGCTCTTGAGAGGGAAGAAGCAATCAACGTGGCTGGTATAGCTCCGGTCAGGGCTAAAAAACTGGTTACACTGCTAATGATGGATGAGAAGGTAGGCTATGAAGACATACAAGCAATAGTATATGGTCTAGTTAGGCTACTCTCGGATAAAATTAGTGGGGTTGATAGAATTGAGAAGCCGTTCCTCATTAAGGGACGCTCAGCCTTAATTAAGACAGAGAAAGGTCTACATATTATCATAGGCGAAGTTAACCCAGCGCTACTAGAACTTCTCGAAATAAAGTACCCGGTAGCAATAGCTGAAATTGATTATAGCGATCTCTATAAGAGAGAAGTAAGCTACCAAGGGGGCGCCGCTGTCCCCCGCCCCTAACACCCAGCATCATTGTCCCCCTTGCTAGGGGTCTCTGCTGGGCTCTCTCAGGCGGGAGTAACGGGGCGGCGCGGCGCCCCCTATTTTTAGGGTTCTCCATGGTTTCTGGCTTCATTTGTTTTCCTGGGTTATGCTATATCGAGGATTGAATACTTATAAGTAAGTCGTTATGCGGCCTTGTTATTTGAGGTCGTTAGTGTCGGTGACAAGCGTTTCCGAGGAGGTAGGCAGCTAATGGATATCGAGGAGAAAATAAGCCTTATTACTAGGAATACAGCGGAAGTGATAACAGTTGATGAGCTAAGGAAACTTTTTGAGACAAAGGATAAGCCTCGTGCCTATTTAGGATTTGAGCCCAGTGGATTATTTCATATAGGTTGGCTCATCTGGGCGTTTAAGGTGAAGGATTTCGTTAAGGCTGGCATCGAGTTTTACTTGTTAGCTGCAACGTGGCATGCATGGATAAACGATAAGTTCGGCGGCGACATGGAAACCATAAGGAAGGCGGCTCAGCACGTTCTTGACGTACTCGAAGCAATAGGTATTGACCGATCTGCTATAAAGGTTGTTGATGCAGAGAACCTTGTCTCGGATAAAGATTACTGGGCCATACTTCTCCGTGTAGCAAAGCACAATACTCTTGCTCGCATGAAGAGGGCACTTACAATAATGGGTAGGAGGGCTGAGGAAGCGGAACTTGATTTCTCTAAGCTTATTTACCCTGCTATGCAGGTTACAGACATATTTTATCTCGATGTAGATGTAGCTCTAGGTGGTATGGATCAGAGAAAGGCTCACATGCTTGCGAGAGATACCGCCGAGAAACTACATTACAAGAAGGTGATAGCTGTTCATACTCCCTTATTGACGGGGCTCCAGGGTATTGGTAGAATGAATCCTAGTGAGATAGATGAGACCGTTCATGCAACAGAGCTGAAGATGAGTAAATCAAAGCCAGAGACAGCTATCTTTGTATATGACTCGCCCGAGGATATTGAGAAAAAGCTGCTAAAAGCATATTGCCCGGCCAGGCAAGTAGAGTACAATCCTGTTATAGAGATAAACAAGTATATACTCTTCGCCCAGCCCGGGTTTAAGCTAGTAGTGGAGAGACCCAAGAAGTATGGTGGAACAATAGTAATTGAAAGTTATCAAGAACTCGAACAACTCTATAGAGAAGGAAAGCTTCACCCCTTAGACCTCAAAAAGGCGACAGCAAGGGCTCTCATAGAACTCTTAAAGCCGGTGCGCGAGTACTTCGCGAATAATACAAGAGCCCGTGAGTTACTGGAAGAACTAAAAAAGGCAACCATAACGAGATAGTTCTAATTCGGGGCTAGGCGTTAGGAAATATGCTGCATAACAATTAAGTACCCAAGAGTACCACGGGGTGTGGATGAAGAACCCGGCTAGCCCCGCTTCATACTTATAGCTCGATGTAATCGAATCCATTAAGTCACTATGGCTCTAGGAAGGTGGTAATAGAATTCAACAGTATCGATGCACATAGGAGTAAGAGGGGTTGCATGTTGAAATACTTAATAAAAGCAAAGATAGAAGTAGATGGACTCGTTAATAAGCACGATATAATTGGGGCGATTTTTGGGCAAACAGAGAACTTATTTGGAGAAGAATTTGATTTACGAGAACTACAAGATAGAGGCCGTATTGGTAGAGTCCTTGTCGATATTAAGCACCAGAATACAAAGACTTACGGCGAGATCACGATACCCTCAAACCTTGATAGGGTAGAAACAGCGCTTCTCGCGGCAATGATAGAGACTGTTGAGAAAGTAGGGCCCTATAGGGCGAGAATAAGAGTCTACGACATAATTGACGTACGCGCAGAAAAGATAAAGAAGATAATTGATAGAGCAAAGGAAATCCTCAGAATATGGTCTCTAGAGAAAACACCGGATCTGCGCGAGGTTCTTAGGGAGATAAGTGAGGCTGTGAAAAGAGGAGAAGTAATAAGCTATGGCCCTGAAGGTTTACCTGCTGGCCCGGATGTTGATAAGAGCGACGAGATAATCATAGTTGAGGGTAGGGCTGATGTAATAAACCTGCTGAGATACGGGTATAGGAACGTTATAGCGCTGGAAGGGGCTCGCGGAAAGATACCAGAGACGATAATTAAGCTAGCTAAGACGAAAAAGGCAATAGCATTCGTAGACGGCGATCACGGCGGAGACTTGATTCTCTGGGAACTCCTGCGAGTAGCTGATGTAGATTATGTAGCTCGTGCTCCGCCAGGAAAGGAAGTAGAGGACTTAACAGGTAAGGAGATAGCTCGTGCTCTTAGCAATCTCATACCAGCTAGAGAATACTTAGCGATACTGGAAAAGAAGTTCCAGCCGCGGAAAGAGAAGCAAAGACTGGTTCAAGAAGCGAAGGAGAAGCCAGCTCCCCCGCCGCCGTCTCCACCTAAGCCACCAGTACAGCCAGTAATACAAGTAGAAATTGAAAAAGTAGAGTTACCTGAGACAGTAATTGAGCAGATAAAGCAACTCAGTGGCACATTAGAAGCACTTGTATATGATAAAAACTGGAATCTCCTTGAGAAAGTAAGTGTACGCGATGTCTATAGCTTCTTAGAGAAAATAGAGCCAGGCAAAGTCTATGCAGTGATTTACGATGGCATTGCGACCCAGAGAATGCTTGACCTTGCAGCCGAGAAACAGATAAAGCTAGTTATAGCTAATCGCTTAGGCTCTATAGAGAAGAGACCTCGGGACGTAATAGTGCTTACATTTAACGATGTTGTTTCATAGCATTCTACTATCCTCTATTCCTTTTACTCCTAGCTCTTTACTCATTCTATCCAAGTTATATCTTTATGTTTGGTATCACAAGTAGGAGCGTTAATAGAGATACCATGTTTGTTAATAACGTAGCGCGCTGTTCATCTCGTAATATCCTAGCCAATATATCCTGTACAACCCTGGCTCCATCAGTTATAAAGAGTGGGGCGGCATTTATGGCTGCAAGACCTACGTTGATTAGTTCCGTGAACAGTATTATAATGAATAACGTGTATGCAGCATTAGCGCTTAATCCTATATCAACAAGGCTCTTAGGTACAGCTGTAAAGTATATGCCTATTCTATCATAGCGCAGTCTTTCTCTTCCCTGTACATTGAATGGAGCAGCCTTCTTTACAACGGTTATATTAGTATTGTTTATTAATTGAAATACTATTATTAGAGTTATATTTGCTATGGTTCCGCCGTTCCTGCTCCTGAGCTTTATCATGGCTTCTTCGAACCTAGCTATATCTAAGGGCCCGCTATTGTTTATATAGATGGCCTTTACGAGAACTCCCTTCTTCAGTCCATATTCTTGAGCGAATGAGTTTGGAGCGATGTTCACTATATACATATAATAACCGCCAGCAACCAGGGGTCTCATAGCTCCTAGTAAAAGGAGCCAGAGCACAACATTCGCTAAGACACCTGCAGAGTAAACACGAAGCCTCGCCCTAAGAGGAGCTCTTTTTAACTCATCTTCATCCGGCTCAACGAAGGCTGCTGGGAGCAGACCTAAGAAAACAAGAAACCCAGCATACTTCACATCAATACCAGAATATCTTGCTGCAAGAGCATGCATGACCTCGTGGACGATAACAGCTATCCCTAGGCCGGGCAATAGATAGAGAAACGTTCTGATATCTATCGATAAACCTGGTATTAGGGGGACTATGGGCGCCGTTCCTGCTGGCTTTCCTGAGACTAACAACAATATGCGCCCAACAAGCATCCTATAGAATAAGAACATGAGCGCAAAGACTGATAATATGCCAATGTCGAGGAAGAGCCCAACTGCTCTACTACCGCGTAGCTTATCAAAGCTCTTAAATCGCCTCTTCATCTTAATTGCTACGACGAATGGGCTTGCTTCTATTCTCTCGCTCCGTATCCTGCTAAGAATAATGCCTACAAGTATCCATGCAGTAACATAGAATAGCAGCAACTGCGCCGTTGATACCACTGGAGACGACCCCGCGGAGCACAAAACAACAGACCACCGGATAAAAACCACTTAGTTTCTTTCATTGTACATTATGGCGGCCAGGTTTGTGGAGATAAGGAGGGATTCGCAGAGATGGTTAGAGAGAAGATTGAGAGGCGGTCAGAGTACAAAGTGGTTGTCTACGATGAGAGGCGTTGGTTTCTACTGAAAAAGCTTAGGGAAGAGGCTATTAGGATAATGAAGTCACTTGTGGAGGCGGGTATAGCCTCCATAGTTCATGGTAGTATTGCTCGCGGGGACGTTCACGAAGGAAGCGATATAGATATCTTTGTCCCCTTTCCGGTACCTTCGTACCGTATAGAGCTTGCACTCGAGAAAGGTGGATTCCAGGTATCTCATAAACTAATCGTACAAGCTACTCCCTCTAGTACACCTAAGGCCTATATAGTCCTAGACCCGGATGAGAAACGAATAGTTAGCTTTCCACTAGGAAAACTCGCTAAGAGAGAGTACGAGTTCTACTACTTTGGTGGTGCACTTGACCTTCAAGGCTTATTAAGAGATATCCGTGTACCAGGTGTTGATAAGCGACTGATGCTAATCGAGCCAACTCCTCATGGGCACATAGAGTATAGTATCATAGGGCGGGAAGCCGAAGCAGCCAGGAAAATAGGTATAAGCATAGAAACAATTCTTGAAAGAGTACGTGTTCTCACGAGAAGAGACGAGATAGGCAGGACTGGTGTATTCGTTAAGGTTGAGTTAGAGCCCTGGGACTCTATCGAGGAGACTGTTAAGCGTATAGCGCGTAATAATCCATTGTTTAGACGCGCATTGCGCGAGCGGTCATCACCATTGGTATAGGGAAAGGTGATTAAGCATGTATGAAGAGAATGCCCAGAGGCATCTAGTAATCGTGCCGGGTGTGTATTCGTATATAGGTGATTTGCCCAGAGGATGCAAGCTTTGCATCCAAGGAACAAAAATGGTTATATTCATAACCGGTGTGTGTCATGATAAGTGCTTCTATTGCCCAGTCTCTAGAGAACGTTTTGGGAAACCTGTAGCTTATGCTGACGAGGAACCCATTCATAAACTAGAAGACCTGGTTGACGAAGCTCTTCGAATAGGTGCTGACGGTGCTAGCATAACTGGAGGCGACCCCTTAGTAGCACTAGATAGGACAATAAAGGCGATAAGGCTCTTAAAGGAATTATTTGGAGAAAACTTTCATATTCATTTGTACACAAGTGGTCGCTACGCTACAACTAGTGTGCTAAAGGAGCTGGAGCGCGCTGGACTCGACGAAATACGTTTCCATCCAACAGCCCAATGGCTCTTAAAGAGAATAGAAACAGCTATAAAAATCCTTAGACATGTACACGTGGGCGTTGAGGTACCCGTACTCCCTGATAAAGTTGGTGAACTAAAATCTCTTATAAAGTGGCTAGACGGGATAGGTGCTGAATTCATAAATCTCAATGAGGTGGAGGTCTCGCCGTCAAATATCACGGAGCTTATGAAACGTGGCTACAAGGTCCATAGGGATGCCCCGATAGTACTAGGTAGTGAAGAAGCAGCAATAGAGCTAGTGAAATGGGCCCTTGAGAATACAAAGAGAATAACGGTTCATTATTGCCCAGCTCGCTATAAGGATAGAGTTCAAATGAGGATACGGTTGCTAAGAAAGGCTCTAAGGATTGCAAAACCGTATGAAGAATACGACTCTCAGGGCTTGTTAAGGGCTAAAAGAGGGCCGAGGACGCCGGAGTACTTATGTCTAGTTAAGGAGGGATACGGCGAAGTAATTGACGGGTATGTTGTGTTTACGCCTCGCTTACCAGTTAGAGGAGAGGAGATTAAGAGGTATCCAACCAAGATGTATAATCTGCTTCCCTCAGAAAAAGGGATAAAGTCTAGGTAAATGAGTAGCGAAGTATTGCCACTACGCCGCCTAGTGCCTTAACCTTAAGCCCGGCAGGAGTCTCTGCGCTAACAAAGCTTATCTTAGCTCTTGTCTTGTCGGCGTCCCGAAGCAATTTGTCAACTTTTTCCCGTATAGTGGGGTCCGGGTGACGAACTAGTTCATCAAGTATTAGTAATTCCTCGATAGCCCCTGCCTCGGCGGCCCTAATTACTTCATCAAGTGTGTATGCAATTCTTCCTGGCTCTTTTGCAAGAATCTTCTCAAACCTCTCAATAAATTCCTCTGCATAAATACTAGCAGCTTCTCTCAGAGCATCTCTAAGCACACCTCGTCGTATTTCCTCATAGATGCCAGCAGAGCCCCCCATTGAGGCGTTATCGCGGAGAACCCTAGGCAAGCTAGTTATTCTCTCCCTCATTATGTCTAATAGCATGTCTTTCACAGAGCCTGGTCCAGTAGCTACGAGAAGTAATGGATTTTCTCGTCGAATAAGCTCATCAACAATCTTGGTTATCTCAACCAAGGCTTCATGGAGCCTTTCTTCGCGCTGAGGGTCATCTTTGCCTGGAAGACGTAGCGAGCCCTCTGCAACTATCTTAACGCCTTGTCCCTTTACTATGGCTACAGCGTATTCATCATAATCGATAGCCACTATGAGGGCTGTGGGGCCCTTACTGGCCTCTTCTATCCGTTTTAGAATAGCATGTGGCCATCCATTGGGCTTTGTAATCTCTATCTCGGTTCCGACATCAAGGCTTATAGTATGATACTTTCCAAGCACGCCGTACTTCTCAGGGCCCTCAACAACGACTCCGCGTATCCTAAGCCTAGTAGTAAAGGGCTGAAACTCTGTGCTCTCCACTCTTATTTTTAGAACCATCGGGATGCGGCTGCTTCTTCCACTTCCTCTTTCACCGAAATGAATCTCGCGAAAAGTCCTTGCTCTAACATAGTCACCTGGTTGGATAATGGTATGAAGAAGCCAAAGATCATCTGTAGACTCTGGGATAACCCTGACTATGCCTTGCTTTAGGTCCTTGTAGACTATTCTCACTAATTCCCCCTTGCTTGGTTGTACCTATATCCTAGACTCATAAATCCTCGTATTACTGGGGACAAGCCTTAGGTAGGGCTAGATGTGGATACATAGTCAGGAATGCGAACCGTAAGGATCTGGATCAAGTATTCCTTATAGAGCTTGAGTCGTTCAACTCTCCCTACCCTAGATGGTATTTTGACATACTATATGAGCTTAGCAATGGCGGTAAGTATTTTCTCGTATCAGTTGACGAGAGCAATCGTATTGATGGCTACATTGCTGCTGTTTGGCGAAAGGGTGGCATTTGTCATGTAGTCTCGATAGCTGTTAGGAAAGATTGTCGCCGGCGATACGTGGCCTCTATCCTGCTACAGAGCCTCTTTGAGCTATGTAGTGCGTCACGGCCCCGCCTCTATGTCCTCGAGGTAGATATTTGGAATATGGGCGCTCAAGTACTCTATGCCAAGCACGGCTTCGGGTATGCGGGACTTATACCAAACTATTACGGCGATGGTCGCCACGCTTTAGTAATGGTTAAGATTCCTGCCTGGAAATGTTAGCGAAAAAAGTCTCTACCCATTACTACTACTAATACGGGCTACCACATTGCCGCAAAAAATAGAATTCATGCTTCTCGATTCAAGCTACGAGATAATAGGTAAGGAGCCAGTAATAGTACTCTGGGGCTTACTGCCCAGTGGTGAGCGCGCTGTTCTATTTGATAAGAGGTTTAGGCCTTACTTCTACGCACTATTAGCTAAGCATGCTACAGATTATGAGAGAGTTGTGAGTCGTATTAGGGGACTAAGTAAGCCCTCAAGCCCAATTATTAATGTAAGGCTTCTTGATAAGAAATATTTTGGAAGACCCCGGAAAGCTGTTCGTGTAACAACGGTTATACCTGAATATGTCAGGATTTATCGTGAAGAAGTTAGGCGTATCAATAGCGTTGAAGAAGTCCTTGAAGCTGATATAAGGTTTGCGATGAGGTACCTAATTGATAAGCACTTGTTCCCGTTCCACGTCTACGAGGCCGAAGTAGAAGAGATAAAATCCTTAGCCGGATACCGTGTGCATAAAGTATTCAACATAGTATCGGATCCAAGGCTTAAAGAGGATGCGCCTATACAAAACTATTTGTCTATGCTGCGCGTTCTTGCATTTGATATCGAGGTTTATAGTAGGCATGGAAGCCCTAACCCAAATACAGACCCAGTAATAATTATAGCTGTGATGGATTCCTCGGGGCAAAAGAAGCTCTTCGAGGCAGAGAGATACGACGATAAAAGAGCCATAAGGGAGTTTGTTAACTATATAAAGAGTTTTGACCCGGACATTGTTGTTGGGTACAATAATAATGAGTTTGACTGGCCATACTTGCTTAATAGGGCTCATAGACTAGGGATAAAGCTTGATGTAACTAGACGAGTAGGCGCGGAGCCCACTACGAGTGTTCACGGTCATATATCGGTTCCGGGTCGCTTAAACGTAGATCTATATGACTACGCGGAGGAAATGCATGAGATAAAGGTTAAGACGCTAGAAGAGGTAGCCGAGTACCTAGGCGTGATGAAGAAGAGCGAGAGAGTCCTAATAGAATGGTGGCGTATCCCCGAATATTGGGACGATCCTAAAAAGCGTGGCCTGCTACGCCAATACGCCCTGGATGATGTTGTTTCAACCTATGGGCTAGCAGAAAAGATGTTGCCGTTCGCTATCCAGTTATCAACAGTTACTGGTGTCCCACTGGACCAAGTTGGTGCTATGGGAGTAGGGTTTAGGCTAGAATGGTACCTTATCCGTGCAGCATATGACATGAACGAACTTGTACCCAACAGGGTAGAACGTAGGGAGGAGAGTTATCGCGGAGCTATAGTGCTTAAACCGCTAAGAGGTGTCCACGAAAACATAGCTGTTCTAGACTTTAGCTCCATGTATCCCAATATAATGATAAAGTACAATGTTGGCCCCGATACTATAGTTGATGACCCAGCTGAGTGCGAGAGGTATGGCGGCTGCTATGTTGCACCCGAAGTAGGGCATAGGTTTCGCAAAGAGCCCCCAGGCTTCTTCAAAACCGTATTGGTAAACCTAGTATCGCTAAGAAAGAAGGTTAGGGAGGAGATGAAGAAGTACCCAGTTGATTCGCCGGAATATAGGCTACTCGATGAGAGACAGAAGGCTCTCAAAGTATTAGCTAATGCAAGCTATGGCTACATGGGATGGACTGGTGCACGGTGGTATTGTAGAAGATGCGCCGAAGCTGTAACAGCTTGGGGAAGAAACCTTATCCGCTCAGCTATTGAGTATGCACGTAAGCTGGGACTTAAGGTAATATACGGAGACACGGACTCGCTTTTTGTAACGTATGATCCGGAGAAGGTCAAGAAGCTCATAGAGTATGTTGAAAAGGAACTAGGCTTCGAGATAAAAATAGATAAGATATACAAGAGGGTATTTTTCACAGAGGCTAAGAAGAGATATGCAGGCATACTTAAGGATGGACGAATAGACATTGTAGGATTTGAAGCTGTTCGGGGCGACTGGTGTGAACTGGCCAAGGAGGTTCAAGCAACAACTGCTGAGATAGTTCTTAAGACGGGAAATGTGGATCAAGCTATAGAGTATGTTAGGAAAGTGATAAAGGAGCTTAAGGAAGGGAAAATACCTATAGAGAAGCTAATTATATGGAAAACTCTTAGCAAGAAGCTAGACGAGTACGAGCACGAGGCCCCACATGTAGTAGCTGCCAAGAGGATGCGAGATGCAGGTTATGAGGTATCTCCCGGCGATAAAATAGGTTATGTAATAGTAAAGGGTAGGGGGAGTATATCAAGTCGTGCATATCCATACTTTATGGTAAAGCCTGGAGACATTGATGTAGAATATTATATTGATAGACAGATCATACCAGCAGCCCTAAGGATACTGGGCTATTTCGGGGTTACTGAAAACCAGTTAAAAGCAGCTGCAGCGGCGGGCCAGCGGAGTCTATTCGAGTTCTTTACAGCCAAGAGAGGTAAGTAATTCCCTTCTCACAAGGTATATTAGAGAACAGCAGTCGATTGTATTCCGTTGTAGAGAAAGGGGTATAGGGACGAGCCAGCGGTGAATATCAATGATACTAGCCTCATGGAGATCACTTATATGGGTTATACGGAGAGCTGATATTGTCTTAGAAGTAGTTGATGCGCGGGATCCAATGTCTACTCGTAGTCGTAGATTAGAGCGTCTCGTCGAGAGCATGGGAAAGAAACTAATAATAGTTATTAATAAGAGCGACCTTGTCCCTCGTGATGTTGTGGAGAAATGGAAGAAGCTATTTGAGGGCAGGGGTTATAAAACGGTTTACATTGCTGCAAGAGACCACAAGGGTACAAGAAGGCTCCGTATAGCTATTAGAAGGATGGCTACAAGCCTTCCCGCGATAGCCGCGGTGACAGGATTCCCGAAGACAGGAAAGTCAAGCATCATAAATGCGCTAAAAGGGCGTCATAGTGCCTCTACAAGCCCTATTCCCGGGAGCCCAGGCTATACTACCCATGCACAGCTCTATCGAATCGGAGAGAACCTATACATGATAGATACGCCAGGGGTTATTCCAGTTGAGGGTGGGCCTTTGGAAGCCATTATACGCGGTTATCCTCCTGAGCAGCTAAAGGACCCGGTTAGGCCAGCAGTAATGCTCCTGGAAAAGGCTCTACGCTATAACCCTAGAAGCGTTAAGGACGCCTATGGTATTGATGAGAAAGATCCTTACAAGATACTTGAACTGATCGCCTTGAGACGCGGATGGCGTTACAAAAGCGATGGCGAACCTTTAATAGAAGAGGCTGCTCGCGTAGTTATAAGGGATTATCATAGAGGGAAGCTCCTCTTCTATGTACCTCCAGAGGAGTATCTGGTGCGCATCTCCAGGCAGAGCCGGGGCTAATGCCGTGAGTGTGATGAGGCAGTGATAGCGAATAAGCAGTTTGTAGTAATAACGGGGCGTCCAGGTGTTGGGAAGACCACGCTTGTCAGGCGGGTTCTGGAAAAGCTTATTTCTAACGGGGTCGCTGTTATTGGTTTTTATTGCCCTGAAGTTCGAGTAGGTGGTAGAAGAATAGGTTTTCGTATTGAGAGCCTTGATGGGAGAGTATCGGGCTGGCTTGCCAAGATAAGTGGGTGTGATGGTCCTGCAGTGGGGCGTTATACCACTTGTAGGGAGGCGGAGAAGGTAGCAGAGGAGGCTTTAAAGGACCTGGATCGTGCTGACTTGGTTGTTATAGATGAGATAGGTCCTATGGAGCTAAGGCTTCCCGGAATACGCAGAAAGATCCTTGACGTTATTAAGTCTGATAAGCCTGGCGTTTTTGTTGCTCATTATCGTTTAAGGGACCCTGAGATTCTCCCCGTTCTTAGGACGAAGGGATACTGGTTCGAGGTGACTCTCAACAACCGGGATATGATTGTTGTCGATGTCTATGGTGTTGTTAGAAGGCTTTTGGCTAAACTTAGG
>JALVKZ010000003.1 GCA_027033675.1 Pyrodictiaceae archaeon
GGAGATAGAGGAGACTATTGGGGAGATAAGAGAGTGGAGTTGGTCCAGCCCAGATGTAGCCCCGTACATTCCTCCATGGATAGGCGAGGTATACGAGGCCTTATTGAACGAGGCCGAGCAGCGCCTCTACAATGCTCTCGAGGAGCTCAGTAACCGCGTGGCTGGTAGGCTCCGGGGCCTTGTAAGGAATGCTCTTCGCTGGCTGGTACGCGACGGGGCACTCGCCTTAAGAGAGAGTGCGAGGCGGCCTACGCTGCTCGCTTCGCTTCTCAGCGAGCTAAGAGAACTAATAGATGACCCAAGGGTGAGGCCGAGCCACAAGACCGAGTCCTTCACGAGGATACTACGGGACCACGAGGGCTACTACTCTAAGGCCATAGTGTTCATAGACCGCGTGGTTGTTGCTCAGCACGCATGCGAGGAGGCCAAGAAGCTGGGCTACGCATGCGTCCTCATCCGGGGGAGGATGCGGGGCCCAGAGCTTAGGGAGGCGTTGGAGGAGGCGACGAGGCCCGAGACAAGGGTAATTGTGTCGACCTCCGCTGGCGAGGAGGGCATAGATCTACCGGACGCCGATCTCCTGGTGATGTGGAGTATTACTGCTTCTCCTCTACGCTTCATACAGCGTCACGGGAGAGTGCTTAGGGCTAGGGAGGAGAAGCTCCGTACACCACGCGTGGTGGCCTACATAGTTACGCTTGATACTATTGATGTTGATAGCTTTGTTGACGCGATAGAGACTGCTAGGAAGATAGGCGTTGATGTACCCGTTGACCCTAACACAGTGGAGGCTCTTTGGCGCCGCACTACCCGGAGCCGGATAATAGCTGTGCTCGAGGGGAACCCGATGACCATAGAGTTGCTAGCAGAGGCCCTTGGCATGCCGCGTGATAGGCTGGAACGCGACTTGCAGAGGCTTATGCAGAGAGGCGAGGTGGTCTACATATATACAGCGATAGGCAAGGTCTACGCCTATAGCGGCGATGTAGAGCTATTGGAGGAGCAGTTCCCGGAGTACCTCAGCCCAGAGAGAGGAGTCAAGGCCAGGGCAAAGTACGTTGCACGGGGCACTACTAAGTGGAGCCGCGGCATGAGCGGCAACTACGAGCAACTATACGCTCGGTTATCAAGGATTGTTGAGAAGGCCCCTATTGAGAAGCTATTAGTGAGCCTAGAGGTTGATGCGGGCAAGGGGCTTGTGAGACTAGTAAATCTCCACTACACTTTCCTCATAGATGAGGAGGAGAAGCTGAGACTCGTACTGAGGAATGCATTCTCGGTGCCAAGGATAATAAGGGAGCTAGGCACTCTTCCTCCATAGTGGCTGATGCTTACGCCTAAGGGTTTACCCCGAGGTTGTGGGGAGAAAAGGGTGTGTCTGAGCAACGGTTAGGCTCCGAGACTATTAGGTCCCTTGTATCGTTAGTATTAGGGCTGATCACCTTGTACCTTGGCTACCGCTTCTTCATGTATAGCTTGAGCTTCCTAGCTGCCGAGCCTCCACGGGTCACCGCTGGGCTCATGGCGGGGCTAGCAGGCTTCACGTTTACAGCTGCTGCTGTGACTCTCCTACGGGACTGGATAATAATCGAAAAAGCTGGACGGAGCGGGAAGGACTAATTATTTAATCATAGCGTTTCTGCTCTATTATAGCTTCTCATGGCCGCCTAGCCTTACTTAGCCGGAGACTTACATTCAAGTATAGTCTCCGATTCTATCTCAACAGCGCCGTGGACTCCGCGGAGAACAACTCTCACCTTATCTGGCTTCACCGCTTCGCAAATGTCACGGGCTATCTTGCTAGTAATGTGTTCTTGGTAGTCCCGGGTGTTCTTGAAGCCCTCTAGGTATTCTTGGAAGCTATAGGCCTCCACATATAGCTTCTCGTCGCCGGGCACGTACTCAACGAGTAGCTCGTAGCGATCAACGAGCCCCGTTAGCGGACAAACAGCATCGAACACGCTTCGCAGAGCCACCTTGCCTGCTCCATTTTCTATTCGCACAGATTTAATGCTTGCCATTTTTCTCGCCCCGTGGAGGCCTTGTGACTTAAACCTACCAGGAATAAAATTAGCGCCCATGACTGCACCGGGATAGCATTACCCGGGGTCCATTGCTACGCTCCGTGCGGAGAGGTGTTGATAAGGGGGGTTCTCGGCGAGAATA
>JALVKZ010000004.1 GCA_027033675.1 Pyrodictiaceae archaeon
TTCTCGTTCACCACTATGCCTCCACCAATACCAGCTAAGCTGTCCTCCTCCAAGGCGTCTACAACGCTCTCTATATACCCGGGGAGCATAACGGTATCTGCGTCAAGTAGTATGAAGTAATCCCAGTGAAACCCTATCTCCCTCTCCACATAGCGCACCGAGAATACTGTAGCGGTATCTGTCGCGAACGTACTATCTCCCCTTATCCTGCCGAGGTCTAGTCCATAGATATTTCTCATAGATTTGCTGAGCCCTAGTACGTGCTGGAACGTATTATCGCTGCTATTGTTTACAGCAACCACTACCACTACATCGATATTGATCTTTCTCCCCCTCTGGAGCGCAGCTGATGAAGCAGAGTACTTGATCAAGTCTCCCTCATTACTCGCGGGTATAACTACTAGTACACGAGGCACTATCCCACAACCATTCAGCACTCCCTAGCCTATTTCATCAATCACTCTATTCGCACTGATTAAAAACCCGCGTTAATACCTGCAAGAGCGGGGATAAAATACATGGATAGTATAGGCACAAGGATGATCGTAATCGGGCTTGACGGTCTATCCTGGGAGGTTTACCGTAAGCTAAGAGGTAGGGGCTACTTATCAGCCATCAGTGCCCTGGAGTCCAAGGGGGTTACTGGCTCTGTTGACATGATACCTCCGCTTACTCCACCTATGTGGACTAGTATAGTGTCTGGCGTGAACCCTGGAAAGCACGGGATATACTCATTTAACTATATCGATGAAAATGGGCGAGTAATTAGGCTGCATAATGCACTAGACGTCATGTATCCTAGAGTACATAATATTGTCTCTTTAATGGGTTATCAAAGCTTTATAGCTAATCTACCCTTGTCATGGCCTGTGCTGCCATTCAGGGGAGGATATATAACAGACTGGTTGTCCCCGCGGCCCTATGCTAGCCCCGAGTACGTAAACGAGGTATTCCAGAAGGAACTAGAGAGCTTGAAGAACGAGTACAGGGACGATGATGTATGCTCGCACATAGTGAGCGACCTAGCAGTTGCAAGAACCATTCTGAGAACTCCTCGAGTCTTTGATGACAAGAAATTCGTATTCATAATGTTTGGTTTAACAGATACCGTTCAGCACAGAGACCCCAACGAGATAGCTAACCCTAGCAGAACCTGTGTTAAAGAGGGACTCGAGCTAGTAAACGAGGTTATAAAAATGTTTTCAGATAGATTTATCGATGATAATGCATTCATGATTGTTAGTGACCACGGAGTAGATGTAGCAGATTATGTAGTATCAATACCAAGGATACTATACGATAACGGCCTCGTAAAGGTAAAGTATGCATCACTCTCTGAGCAGGCAGCAATGAAGCCGCCGGATGAGCAGGAGACAGAGCCTGTTCCTAGAAACCAAGGCTTATTAGTTAAGCTCGCAAACCTTGCGCTAAGGAATAGGCTATTGGCTAAAGTCGCTATAAGGGTGGGTAGAAAGCTCGTAGAAACAAGGCCTAGTCTGCGAAAAATAGCCAAGAACATAGAGCGCCCAGTTATAGATGACGAGGCAAGCCCTGTGGTTATTCCTAGGGAGTGGAGCTACGGGATCTACATAAAAGAGAGCATGGTTAACAATGTAAGCGAAGTAGTTCAAAAAATCATGAATGTTATTCGCCAAGCCGAGATAGAGTCAGGGCATAGGTTCGTCTATGCAATAGTTGAGGGTCGTTACAAGTTCTTTAAAGGCCCATACTCCTATCGTGCCCCACACGTAGTCGTCGCGCCAAGGCGTGGCTATAGCTTTGCAACAGTAAACGTCTATGCACCACTAATAAGGAAAACAAGGCTCGGTAGTCATCACCCACAAAACCTCCACGTAGTTGTGCCTCCAAGCTCTGAGCCCAGCTTATTGGAGACAGCACGCCTCATCAGCCAGCCATGGGATTATGCAGCCATTATGCTCTTATCTATGAAGCTACCACTACCTCATGATACGGACTCGCGTATATGCAACAGAGCGGGAATAAGGTGCGAGTATAAGAACTTTACAATAAAGTACAAGCTGTCACTGAAGGCGTTTAAGTCGATAATAAGTAGGGCTAAGGCGGCTGGCTCCTAGGCTTCATCGAGACCACTAGGTTTATTCTCCTACAACTACAGCCCCTTAGAGCGAGGTCTCTAACGAGCATCCTTATCTGCTCATCATACCTGGCTAGCTCTTCCTCGCCGATAACTCCCTTCTTGTTAAGAATCCTTACTATTAGAGAATATATGGGCAGACAGCCCTTGTACTTTACGATAAAGCCGTGGGATGAATGTATCTTCTCAAGCTCATCGGGTAGAAATGCCCGAAACTCGCCCTCCAGTTCATCACCGTATCTCTCCCTAAACGCTCTTCTCTTGCTTAGTTCTATGAATTCCTCCAACCTACCAAGTATTAGTGGGATTAGCGCCATTCCCTCGGCATCGGGCTCTGCTTCAACTAGGTAGCCTCCTGGTCTCAGAATATTGTGTATTCTTCTAAGCGCCTCCTCGTATCGCTCATTAAGATAATATAGGCTCTCTATTGCTAGTACTAGGTCTACGCTATTAGGCACTATGGGTGTACTCGTCAAGTCTGCTCTTAGGGCAGTGACTCTATTACTAGCGCCAATGCTTTTCATGAACCTGATTAAGCGCTGAAGCGATGGCTTCACATTATCCACTGCTATCACGTGGTAGAAGCCCTTCTTTACTAAGAGCTCTGTGAATCTCCCGTCGCCTGAGCCGAGGTCGACAGCCACTGATCCCTCCGGGTCCACATCTATTCTGTCCAGAGCTCTCAATATTAACGAAAAATACGCATCTCTCTCCAGGTACGCTAAGGCATACTTGGAGTATTGGAGCTCTCTTATTCGGGCCCCTCCCATTCTCTCATAGATCTCTAGGGCTTTGCTGCGCTCAACGGGGCACTCTATGACGTCTCCCAGCTTGCACCTCTCCAAGATATACTTGCAGTCGAGAGGATACCTGCAGTGGTTTCCATCATGACTATTAGCTGCCACCTCTATGTCTCCCTTGCCGCGTTTTTCCTAGATAATTAATATAAGAGCTTCTTAAAACCTAGGCTATATTGTAAGAGGCTCAACGGCTGCTATAGAGGGCCTAGCTCGTCATTAGTCTTCTTTGCTGCTATAGAGCTAATCAAGTATGCTCAGTAATATTATTTACATTAGGATGAGTATTCCCTCGTATACTAGGAATAGTGGTATCTCTGTAGGCGCTTAGCCATGAGGTGTAGGAGCCTCAGCGAGGTCCAGGATAGGCTTGGGCTTGTTAAGCGCGTTGTCAGCGTTGATAAGGATGCTATTCCCTTGTTTAGGCGTAGCGGGTATAGTGTCCTTGAGGACTTAAAGGACTGCTTCATAAGCGTTGTTATCGGGGAGTACATAGACGAGGCTTCCGAGTGGGTTCAACTAACACAGAAGGCAGTAGACGACCTAGTCCATGCCCTCGGCTTAACCGGGTTCACTTATCCCAGGGAGTTTCGCAGCTTCGTTGAGGACCCCTGGGCCCATCTTCGCAAGAAGATATTCAACTACGTCTACGACCTAGTAAGAGGCAAGACTGGGTTCGAGGAGTTTGTGCGCAAAGCCGGGGCGGCTCTGAGGACATCTCTGCGCACTAATATGAGGACTGCTTACCAGATATGGGGTCTCACAGAAATAATGAAGATACTAGCGGAGAAGGGGTACCAGCTAGTCTATCCCGAGCACGGCTTCATAAGCTTTGATAGGAGTGGTAAACAGAAGCTAGGCATTATTCCGCCAAACGCTGTTCTAGGCAGCATAGAGGAGGGCTTCATAAGCCTATTTCACGAGGCTCCTCGGCCCCTCGGCTGGGAGGACACAAGGGATCTTCAGCGCGTATGGAGTCTCTACACGGCACTCCGCCCCGACGCTATGATATATAGCGGGATGGTGCTAAACATAGTTGATCTCTCCAAGTCTCCCCCGATAAAAAGGCCAACTATAATCCTGGAGTTCAAGGAGCTAGAGGACTGGTACAACCGGGTCAGAGACCTCAAGGGCTACTTCCGGAAACCATTGACAGCCGAGGAGTGGAGGAGTATGTGGCTAGAGGGGCTCTTCGAAGGCCTAGCAGACATAATGGGTGTTAAGAGAAGCGAGGTCAGGGAACGAGTAGAGGAGTCCCGTTCCCTACGGGTACGCGAGTATCAGCTAGTTAGGCTCTACAAGAACGTGTACAAGCCGGACAAAATGATACTCATAACACGGGCCAAGACGCCGGGCGAGATAAAAGAGGAATTAGAACAAGAGGGCATAGAGGTGCACGATGACGTGGGATTCGAGGCGAGTAAGCTAGAACCAGTAGCCAACGAGATAAGGAGAAGGGCCTCATTTAGTGGCGCAAAGTATGTGCCTGTAAGGCTTAGTACGGAGACTATAAGGCTAGTGATAAACGCTGCGAAGAGGCTTGGCGCAAAAAACATAGATGAGGCGCTTAGGCTCCTAGCTAGTCGCGTCTAGGAGCTTTTCTCGCCCTGCTCCATGCATGCACCGAGGCGTGCTGCTAGGTATAGCATTATGCCTAGACCCTTTGCGACACGTGGGTCGCTCAGCGCCTTTATTAGGCTGAATACTCCTTTGACTGGCTTGGCTTTCTGCATCTCCTCGGGGTCGAGTGCGCCTACTAGACAGCTCGTCATCTTCTCTAATGCTAACTTGTACTTCCAGGGATCAGCTTCTTTTAGCCCATTAAGTGTTGCCTCAAGCATTGCTAGGGCGTGGTATATTCTCTGGTCGCTTCCAGTGTAGAGTAGTAGCTCCTCGTACTTCTCCGCCATTGTCTCTAGGAGGTCTAGTAGCCCGCTCTCCTTGAGCTTTGCTGCTACCTTCATTAGGGTTGTTAGTGCCTCAGCTGTCTTCTCGTCTAAGAGTACTTCTTCTCTTACCTTCTCCTGCGCCATGACTTATCCCCTCTCATGGCTTATTTCTTGAGTGCCTTAATCCAACCCGCGTAGAAACTATACTTGAGGAGTTTTATCATAGGATGAGTCATCGCTATATAGGGCTTCGTCTGGGCTACGCCTCCCGGCGCCTCCTTGACGTCGAAGACTACTAGTACTCCTGTCTTAGCGAAATCAAGCACTATTGTCAAAGTGTCGGGGAAGAGTATGGGTCCCCCGGCCCCCCGTAGCTCGTTTAGTACCGTATCAGCCGCGGCTAGGGAGGCATAGTGTACTGGTACCCCAGCGAATGGCAGATTAACGCTAGGCATGGCCCCGTCTGTAGGTATGAAGACATCGTCGTACTTCCTGCTGCGGAAGGTTGGGAAGCTTGTCTCCAGGAACCTTGGGTCCTTCTTGAATACAAAGTCGCTACCCTCCAGGAACTTGGGGACCCTGCACGGAGGCGCTGTTATCAAGAAGTCGTACTTCATGGTCTCCCCGTTCTTGAAGTAAATCGTCCTCGTCTCCGGGTCTACCCTCTCAAGCTGCTTGCCCATCACGTACTCTATGTTGCCTATCTCTTGGTGTATCTGGTGCCAGTGAATAGCTAGGTCGAATAAGTGGCTAAGAGCCATATCCATTGGGACGACGTGGACTAGCTTTACCCTGGCCTCAACGCCTCTCCGCTTCGCATGATACACTAGCCTACCGAGCACCTCGAAGGGATAACCAGGACAGCGGTGCGGGAACTCCGGTACAAGGACAACCACGTCTCCGCCCTGGAACTCACCGAGAGCCTTCCTAAGCTCTATGGCTCCCTCGAGCGTATAGTTATGGTGGCTAGCCTCCTTTAGGCCGGGATAATCCTCCCAGCCATACCGTGTACCAACGCATAGGAATAGGTAATCGTACTCGAACCTCTTGCCAGACTTGGTCTCGACTACGCGGTTACCCGGATCCACCCTAGTAACCTCATCTAGGTAGAGCTTAGCGCCATACTCCTCAACGAAGTTCCTAACCGGTGCTCTGACGTCATCGGGCTCTGCTTCGCCAAAGGCTACATCAGGGAAAAATGCTGGAAAGTAGTGGTACTCGTCATTAGTTATCACTATCTTCTCAACATCTATTCCCGCTTTCCTAGTTTCCTCGGATATTCTTCGCAGAGAGACTAGTGTACAGGCACCGCCGCCTATGAATACTATCCTCTTAGCCATGTGTTCTACACCTATACCCTTCTACTAACCTCTCAGTTAATTACTCATGCACAAGCGAAATTAAAATATTTTAGCTCGCTACTATCCATGTACACAATCAAAACGAACATAAAGATACAAATAAAGATAGAATTAAAAAACTGAATAAAACCATATCAATCATAACAATAAGAACCTAGCAACACATCCCCACGACGATGCAGAAAACCCGTACCCATTAAGAAAAGAAGCAACGAGAACCAATACAGCCCAGCAATCACCTTAGCTCCGACGAGTCAGCCGCAGGGAAGAAAACCGGGCATCCCGCTTCCATGGTTCCCCGATGCAGGCCTCATCA
>JALVKZ010000005.1 GCA_027033675.1 Pyrodictiaceae archaeon
GTAGCTACACTATTCATTTCTTGGCCCACGATGAAGCTGTTGAGGAGGAAGCTCTGGCACCTCTTCTCGCTTATTGGCGCGGAGATAGAGAGGAGAATGTTGAGCCTGGGCCGTGGTGCCGTAGCTGTCCATTACGTGACTCCTGTAGTGCTACTCGCTACAGAGCTGGGGAACTATATTATCAATAATGTAGTTGAATATCCTTGCAAATATTATGACGTGGAGCCCTAGCACGATGATGTTAATGAACAAGTCAACTGTGCTCGTACGTATTTTGCCTCTCAGTTTCTCGCAGTAATTTGCTAGGAGATACTCAACGTAATAGAGCGATGCTATGAAGCCAAGCGGGAATACCCCTATAATGAAGGATATTGGGTCTATTCTAGGCGCATTACAGAGGCTAAGTACTCTCCTAGTGAACCCATATAGCTCGTATAGCGCTACCAGTACTGCTGGCAAGCTGATAAGATAAAGGATTAGGAAAAGCTTTACACCAAGCTGGATAGAGACACCGAAGTTGACTAATATTCCCGGGATAAATGTTGAGAATCCACTGAGTATAGCTGCTACCATCACGCTGTGTCTTGAGAGGCATAACCCTGCGCTAAGCAATACTTTCCTACAATCACCCTCGCTCCCTGCTAATGTCTCCTTGGCAGACATCTCTGTTACCAAGACGTGTCACTAACCCTGCTTAGCGATAGATAAAAACTGTGGAGCTAAGGAAAATCACTAGTTGGCGGCAATGTGGATCGCCTGCGACGACGATACCGCGGCCCCATGCTTGGTTCCTGGGGGCTGCGGGGTGTTGATGAAGAGCCGTGCCGAAGCCGCCACTCGTCCTCATTGTTACTCCGTGGATGCTAGTGCCTCTTCTACAACGCCTCTCCTTGTTACTCTTAGCACTTTGTTGTGATAGATTATGATGCCTTTATCGGTTATCTCGAATGGATGCCTCCTCATACTGTGCTTGGTTCCTCTCATCTTCCATACTATGAGGCTTCTCTTGAGCTCACCGTCTATCTCGTCTAGGTCGAGTCTGATTATGCCGTCTGCTGCATGTTCTACGCCTGGGCCTCCGAATCCTCGCTCGGTTACGCTGACCTGGCTTACTAGGAAACTCGTTGTACCAAGACCGCTTAGTACCCTCTTAAGCATCATTACGACGCTTCTAGCCACGCTTGGCTTTGTTAGGTAGAGTGTTGATACAGAGTCTATTACTACTCTCTGTGCACCTGTATCCCTTATGGCTTCCTTTAGCACGTCTATTAGTAAGCCTACGTCTGTTGGATCCCTCACTACGTATTTCTCGCGCTTTGCTGCCTCACCTATTCCACCCGTGAAGGCATCAACTATTGCGAACGTCCCCTCGCGCTCGTAGGGACGGACATCCCAGCCAAATTGAGCCATGTTTATCCTTACTTGTACTGGGTGCTCCTCAAGCGCTACGTAGACTCCTGGCTCGCCTAGCTGTAGCCCGTTCCATAGATATTGTTGGCTCATGATAGTCTTCCCGGTGCCAGGGCCGCCGCTTAGCAGCACTACGTTCCTCCTCGGTATACCTCCGTAGAGTATTTCGTCTAACCCGGGGATACCCGTTTTGACCCGCTCTATGGGCATAACTATTCACCACCTGGGTCTGTGTATTTTCCTCCTAGATAGTAATACTGTTGAACCAGGTATATAAAGAGAGCCCAGACTGGTCTAAACCACTAAGGCAAGGAATAATACCCTACTAGCTAGCTCTTAGGAACAAGGTGTAGTATTGTATTGAGCAAGGCAGCTAACCAAGACACAGTTGCTAAGTGGCTAGGCGAGTCTGGGTTCCTCGTAGCTCCTCTAAGTGCCCCCCTACCCTCGAATGCCTCCTGGGGGCTTCTCGTATCAACGCCTCCCCCACTACAGATAAAGCTACGCCTACTGGGCCTAAAGAATGGCGATGTAATAGTAGGTGTTGGCGTAAACTTCTCCGAGAAGCATGTACAAGAGATTAAGGGGCTTAAACCAGCGGAACGCGTTAAGCTATCAGCGAGAATCCTTAAGTCTATACTCGAGATCTGTCCATATTGCCGCGTAGCTCTAAGAGAAAGCTTACTAAATCCAACAGCTATTGTAGCTGAGGTGCTAGTTTCGAGGGAGGCTCTGAGTAGGCAGCGACTAGT
>JALVKZ010000006.1 GCA_027033675.1 Pyrodictiaceae archaeon
TATAGACTTCTTAGTGCTCTTCTTACTACCTCCGGGTTACGGCCTAGAGCGGAGGCGATATCTTTTGCTATACCTCCGCGTTCATGTGTTATGAGATAGGCTAGTACTTGCGCTTCTTCCTCGCTTAGCGAGAACACGCACTTCAATACACATCTTAGTCTTTGTGGATTGAAATCGTAGGGGATTTGTCGCTGGAATGTTACTCTTCTATAAAACGTATCCGAGAATAAGCCAGAATCCACTAAAGGCACCTCCAGTAAGGGGCTCCGTGTTTAATACTCCTCATTGTTTCCTAAAAACGGTAACGTGGGCTAAATATTAGAGAGTAGTACCTTATAGTGCTTTATCTAAGCAGTTAGGAGAAAGTTCATCAAAAGAGGATTCATTAGCGCATTCTGTTATATGCTTGTTAATCTCTTTACTACAAACTTTCTGTCTAGTAGTGCGAGTAAGGGGGCTGCCCTTGGCCCGCTATCTCTTCCTATGAACACCTTGTAGAAGTACTTATAGAACTCTTTGCGCTCCTTGTTGCTCCAATCCCTGGTATACTCTATAAGTGTTGATTTTATGCTATCCTCATTCCATTCGCTGAGTGATTCTAGGATTCTCCCCAGCTCCCTCAACTTGTCCCTATACTCTGTTGGTATCGAGGACAGTATCTCGTCACTTATCTCATCAAGGATTTTTATTCTCATATAGCTTGGAGCATATAGCTGCGCCCATCTCTTGGCCCTAGGTAGGAGTGTCATAAGGCGCTGGATATCGAAGCTTGTCGGATTTTCTGGCATATGCCCGCTTCTCTTGAGCCTTTTTAACGCTTCCTCGCGCCACATGTTCTCTGGAAGTATCTGGGCTAAGATAGCTACGTGGCTATAAGGTGGCTGCGCGGGCATCTTTTTCGGTGGATTGCCACGAATGTAGCTTAGTTCATAACTCCTCTTCATTAACAAGTCTTCCTCGTCTTTACTGCTCGACTCTGCTCCATAGTATATTCGCTCTGCTTTGTAGTAGAGATTATAGTAGTTCGGTACCTCATGAAGACCTAAGCTTATTTTCCTCATGGGCGGTACTCGGAGGAAGAGAAAGCGCAATATCTCGGGATGAGCTACCTCAAGCCATTCTCGTGGAGTAAATCCTATGAAGTCACTACTACTCATATCGGCCTCGCTGCCATCTGATCTTCGCAGTGCAACCCATTCATAAGGTATCCCCTCGGGCGGAGCGACTCCAAAAAGCCCCGCTATCTCGTTAGCGCTATCTCTGCTACCACCAGGTGTTGCATGGTCTTTTCCATAAGGCTCAAAATCTACTCCTAAGGCCCACCAAACACCAACCCATTCTATTCTCCAGTTAAGCTTACCTTCCTCTATTGAAGCCCAGTCCTCGTTGCCGCAATTTCTGCACCTATAGCGCACATTTTCATAATCATTATCTACCTCGAGTGCCTCAGTCGAATCTATTCTACCACAACGCGAGCATATGGGCTCAAAGGGAATCCATCCCTCAGGGTAGGGCTTACGCCCTCTGTACCTGTTCACTACTTTACGGACCTCGTCGCGTCGCCTAAGAACGTCTCTGACGAATTCTCTTAGTTTTCCACGGTACATATCTGTCGTGGAAATAACCTCTACTTGTCCATCAGTAAACTCGTGCAAGTACGGGCCAAAGTCTAGCCAGAATCTCTCAACCCAGCTACTTAGCTCGCCAAGCGGGTCCGGTACACGTATTAGAGGCCATCCTATGTACTTCTTAGCCTTCTCCGGATCCCTGAATACCCTTAGCTGGCTCTCCTTACCCTTCCACGCATCCTGTGTATAGAGTGTTAGGTATTGTTTTATTCTTAGGCCTCTTTCGGTAAGTATTCTACGTAGAACCTCGGGGATAATCACTTCTCCTCTAAGCCTGCCAACGTGCTGGAGACCTGATACCGATAATCCTCCATTGAATACAAGGACTTCCTTGTTACGTTTCCGCAGTCTTTGTTCAAGCCAGTCGGCAAGGGCATCTATCCAGTGCTTTACACCATCACTTGTTCTTATAATTGGCTCTCTAAGAAATTTCTCCTTGCGGACCTCAGCCACGCTCAACGCTAAGCTACACCTGCTCATAAGCCCCTATGTCTGGCCGAAAAAGCTGGTTCTAGAGCACCATTATTTAAGGATTTAATAAGTATCTCTACAAGGCTATATAGAAAACAACGACTTGGAGGAGTATCGAAAATACAAGAACTAATAAGGTATAAGATGTATTAATTGTTATTGTGCCGGTAGAGGGATGTTTAGCTTCTGCACTAACTCCTTATAGCGATTCCTAACTGTTACCTCAGTCACGCCTGCCGCTGCTGCGATCTCTTTCTGCGTTCGGCGTTCTCCAAGCTCTAGTGCAGCAATGTATATAGCTGCTGCCGCGAGCCCAGCCGGGTCCTTTCCAGCTGTAAGGCCTAAGCGGCGAGCCTGGATTAGTATCTCCGCGGCTCTTCGCTCAACTGCGGGGCTGAGCCGGAGAGCCGAAACTATTCTAGATACATACCTAACAGGATCAACTATAGGCATACGGAGCTTTAGTTCACGCACTATTAGCCTATAGCAACGAGCAACCTCCTTTCTTCCACCCTTAACAAGCTCTGCTATATCATCTATGCTCCTTGGTATACCACGTATTCTGCAAGCAGCGTATACAGCGGCTGCAGCCATGGACTCCAAGCTGCGGCCACGAACAAGACCCTTTTCCGCAGCCTGCCTATAGATCATCATTGCTGTATCAATAATGCTGCGTGGAAGATTGAGTGCATCAACGAACCTTGTTATCTCGCGTACTGCCTGCTCTATGTTCTTCTCTATACTCGTAGCCGCCCTGAGCTTAGCCTGGAGCCTGCGAAGACGACTTGCCTCAAGCCTTACACGGGCTTCAAGCTTACGACCAGATGCGTCACGATAGCTTGAGATCGTGGTTAATAGACCATAGTCGGGCAAGGTGTGCGTAAGTGGGCTACCTACTCTGCTTCTCCGTGTCTTCTCTTCGGGCGTGTATGCACGCCACTCGGGGCCACTATCTATTACCTTCTCCTCTACTACTTCACCTGTAAGTGTACATATGTACTCTCCTCTTTCCTCGTCAAATACTATGTACTCCGGTGGACACTCACTCTGCTCATGCTTTTCCTCGTTGAGAAGCTCCTCTTCCATGCATATTACCCCTCACAGAAAAGCGAAACCCTTAAAGTCCGTAACATCCTATTCTCAAAGAATGGTATTATATACTTTTCCCTCAATAAAAGCAACCGAGCTACGCGAATCACCGAGTAATAACAAAGGTACAAAAACAGGGATAATATTTAGAGAATAAGCAGAAAATTTCTTATTCGACTATTATGATATTCTCCTCGGGAAAGCCCATCTCTATTAGTATCTGCTTTACACGATGACGGTGATCGCCTTGCAGCTCTATATGCCCGTTCTTATACGTTCCACCTGTTGCTAGTCGCGATTTTAGCTCTGATGCTAGTTTTTTCAAATCTATCTCTTTCTCATCCAAGCCCTCTATTATTGTTACCTCTCGGCGATGCTTTCTTCGCTCAAGTCTTATCTTGATAACTTGTTGCTCGCGTGCGAGTTGCTCACAAAGCTCTGGTGGAAGACCGCCACAAAGTGATGAGAGTTCACCGCTCATAGGGTATGCATCCCTTATCAAAGCTCTTATTCTCTTTGCTCCGCGCTCTGATTCGCCGAGAGTATTCTTATAAGGGTTTCGCGCAAGTATGCTGTCTACGGGAGAGACTGGCATGGAGTTATACGAGCCACGCGAGGACGAGGAGTTCGAGACCATTAAGGATAAGGGCTTGATCCGTTATCGCTGTGGAAGATGCGGGATGGAGTTCACAGCCTTAGACCTGGAATACATGCCCACTATTAAGTGCCCATATTGCGGCTATCGCGTCGTCTACAAGGTCCGCCCCCCGGGTAGGAAACTGATAAAGGCCATATAATGATGCACTCTATCAACTACCGAGGTTTTTATCTATGTAAATTAGATTAAGATACTCAAATATGTCGTTGGCGGTATAGTATTATCATTGTATCATTCCTTCGTCATTAGTGCTTTTAGCGCTATTAATTCTACCGCTGTTTTTGCAGCTAATATAGATGTTATCCCATTACAGTCATGGGGCGGCGTCAATTCTACTATATCTGCAGCCAATATATCCGTCCCGGATTCCAATACCGCTTTATATAATATATCATAGAGCTGCCATGGAGCTAAGCCCTCAGGCTCAGGATTACCGACCCCTGGTGCATAAGCTGGGTCGAATACGTCCATATCAATTGACACATATATGCTGCTACAGTTGTTTTTATCTAGCCAGCGATGCACCTTGTTAATTACTCCTCTTATTCCGAGAAGCCTTACATCTATCGGTGTAACGTATTCTACTCCCTTACGTCTAGCATAGTCAAGTTCCTCTCTACTAAACGCTCTAACACCAACGACCATTACGTTGCTAGATCCGTACTTCTCTACTATTCTCCGAAGTACACAAGCATGACTATATGGGTCCTCCATGTACTGATCTCTTAGGTCGAAATGAGCATCAAAGACTAGGAGACAAGCATTATTATTGATCCTTTTACTAGCCGCATACGTAGCTATGGTTATTGTATGCTCTCCTCCTAAAGATAAGAGGAACTTATCCTTATGCGACGCCATAGTCTCGTATGTTATTTCTTCTATCCTACGGAGCGCATCTTGAGGATTAATAGGCAGTATTATGTCTCCTAAATCACTTATGCCGTAATCATCAACGTCGCGCGATGCACGCAGCGAGTAGAACTCTATGTTGGCCGCGGCTACGCGGATAGCATGAGGCCCGAACCTTGATCCTGGGCGATAGCTCGAAGTAAAATCATAAGGTATACCAACTATAAGGGCTACTGCTTCCGAAGGCGGCACCTCTACTCCACCAAAGACCATACCAGCCCGACTAAGATATAGATCTGCGATGCCCATTTCTCCACGCCTTGTAGAGTAGAATAGCCTAAAAGGTAGTATTATAGGCCCCTCGTACCTAGGGCTTGGCGGGGTAGATTCTATGCAAGAGGATAAACATGATGCCGTCATAGAGCTCGCAAAAAGGAGAGGTTTCTTCTGGCAAAGCTATGAAATATATGGAGGAGTTGCAGGCTTCTACGATCTAGGCCCTCTCGGTGTTAGGCTTAAAGAGAAAATAATCTCTCTATGGCGTGAATTCTTTGTGAAGAGACATGCCCATATAGTTGTAGAGATAGAGACTCCTATTATAGCTCCAGCAAAAGTATTTGAGGCAAGCGGCCACTTAGAGCACTTTACCGATCCTATCGTTGAGTGTCTTAAGTGTGGGAGGAAGTTCAGGGCTGACCATTTAATCAAGGAAAGGCTGGGAATTAATGCTGAGGGCCTAAGCATAGAGGAAATGACGAAGATTATCCGTGAACATGATCTCCGTTGTCCAGTTTGCGGCGGCCCTCTTAGTGACGTAAAGCTTTTCAACTTATTGTTTAAGACGACAATAGGTCCTTATAGCTCCAATACCGGGTACCTTAGACCAGAAACAGCACAAGGCATGTTTGTATCGTTTAAGAGAGTCTACGAGGTCTCAAGAAAGAAACTACCCCTAGGAATAGCACAAATAGGGCGTGTTGCGAGAAATGAAATCTCGCCGAGACAGGGAATGCTTCGCCTAAGAGAGTTCACTATAGCGGAGATAGAGTTCTTCTTTGATCCCGAGGAACCAGTAAGCAATGATATGTTCCACGAACTTCTTGACCAACTACCAAGGAGAAGGATACGTATATTGACAGTTGAGGCTAAGAAGAGGGGCGAGGAGAAGCCTTTCGAGATTGACGTAGAGGAGGCTATCCAGGAGAGACTTATTCTTACACCATGGCTAGGATACTGGATGATAGTAGCACAAGAATACATACATGCCCTGGGCATAGGATATGACGAGGTATATTTTGATGAAAAAGCTCCAGAGGAGCGGGCCCATTATTCTGCCCAGACATTTGACCAACTTGTACGCGTCAGCAGATATGGCTGGATAGAGGTATCAGGGCACTCATATAGGACAAACTACGACCTCAGCCGCCATATGAAATATAGCGGTGAGGATCTCAGTGTATTCAAGCAGTACAAAGAACCCCTGGTGGTCAAGAAGAAGCACTTACTATGGGATAAGGCCTGGATAGGGAGAACATATAGATCAAGGGCTAGGGAAATCTTCAAGGCATTATCAAGTATGAGTCCCGAGGAAGTGCTTAAACAATTAGAGGAAAAGGGCTACCTGGAAATCGCTGGCGCGAAAATACCAAGGGATAAGATAAGAGTTGTAGAGAAAGAGGAGAAGATTACTGGCAGGAGATTTGTGCCTCATGTAGCCGAGCCCTCCTTCGGCGTTGAAA
>JALVKZ010000007.1 GCA_027033675.1 Pyrodictiaceae archaeon
TGGTCATTGTTAGCCCTGTGGCTGACTTGAGCATTCTCAGATAGTGGTTGAAGTCTATGCCTAGCTCAACCCATGGGAACCTACAGGTCACGGCTGATTCGAAGAACCCGCCTCTTATCCTCTGGAGCTCTATGACCTTCCTTACCTTCTCCCTGTTGTACTCGAAGCGACCGTGTTGCACCTCCCAGCTGATTACCCAGGAGTCCTTATGGTGAGCACCTATCGGGCTAGTGGCATAGGCAAGCGCCATGCCTGGTGCGGCGTGGCAGTCGTAGGCGCTTATCTCTAGGCCCTTGACGTGCATAGCGTACCATGTCTCTCCTATCTTCTCTGATACTCTTTTCACGCCCTCGGCGAGGAGGTCTCCCACGCCTCTGCGGTGTGCTATGTCCTCTGCTAGCCTAATTATCTTCGCTACCTCGCCCCACCCAGCATCTACCTCTAGTTTGCCCCTCTCGGCTGCCTCAAGGGCGTAGCCGAGGACGTTACCGAGGCTAATGGTATCCATTCCATAGTAGTCTGCTAGCCTATTCAGAATAGCAACATCCTCTAGTCTTCCTATACCAAGGTTACTTCCAAGCATAGCCACGTTCTCGTAATCGAGTTCAACCTCCTGGCCCTCAGAGTCCTTGATGACGTGGCCGCAGCTCATAGCGCAGTATGGACAACTCCTTAGGGCAACTCTTATCTTCTCCATGTACATGCCGCCTATCTTCTCGTAGTCGTCGAAGACTCCTTCTCTGAAGTTCATTGTTGGTAGGACGCTTGCTCCCTGGGCCCATTCAACGGTCATCATTGTTCCCTGGCGCATCCAGAAGCTATAGTTGGGCGAGTTCTTCACGTCCCTTAATGCCTCTCGGGCGAACTTAGCGTATGCGTCTGGGTCGAATAGCTCTGGCTTCTTTGTGCCCTTGACCACTATTGCTTTGAGTTTCTTGCTGCCCATTACTGCACCTATTCCTGGGCGTCCACCGCTTCTACCCTTCTGGGCCACGACGGTGGCGAATTTTACTAGCTTCTCGCCAGCAGGGCCTATTATGAGGGTTCCTATGTTCTTCCCATATTTCTCCAATAACTTGTCGTAGGCTGTGAATGCGTCAAGGCCCCAAAGGTCCTCGGCGCTATCGATACGGGCTTTATCATCCTCAACCACGAGTACGCCCGGCTTGTCAAGCGTGCCTTGGATAACTATGGCGTCCCAGCCAGCAGCCCTTAGATGCACAGACGCCCAGGAGCCAATGTTGCCGTCACCATAGCCGCCGGTAAGAGGGCTCTTAGCCGCAACTAAGACCTTGCCCGTACTCGGTCCAGGGAGAGCAGTCAAGGGCCCAACGGCTACTATGAACAAGTTGTCCGGGCTAAGCGGGTCAGTACCCGGCTTCAAGTAGTCCCAGAGAATCTTAGCGGCGAAACCACGCCCGCCGAGAAACATCCTGGCCATCTCGCCAGGGTAGTGCCACTCACGGAACTCTCCACGACCAAGATCAACCCATAGGATGCGCTTACTCCAACTAAACAGCTTCTCGCCTGACAAGGCCACCCTTACACCACTATATAGCTCTAGGGAGTGGGCGTTAGATAAACTAGGCGCCGAACCAGATAAGCTTACTCACATCCCGCTAGCCCCACAGTTATACCATTGCCTTCTTCCACGCGCAGAGAAAAGAGTCCTCGTAGCCTAACTCCGGGCAGAGGGTACGGGCTATGGGACTAGAAGATGTACTATTAGACGCGGCGGTTGTAGCAATTGGCGGCGCGCTTGGAGCTATGTCTAGGTGGCTACTAGCCCGCATAGTACAAGATGGCTACGAGTTCCCCGTAGGCACGCTAGCTGTCAACCTGCTCGGCTCTCTGCTACTGGGGTTCGTGATGGGGGCAGCCTCTCTTTATGGCGCCTTTACTAGGTGGCAGCGCCTCCTCGTGGCAACGGGCTTCGCGGGCGCATTTACAACTTTCTCAACATTTATGTACGAGTCCTTCATGTACCTGCTAGAATGGTCTATAGGTGAAGCACTCTTTTACATAGGAATCAGTATAGCGCTAGGCCTCCTAATGATATATGTGGGATATAGTCTCTCAGCGGTGGTGTATCGTAGATGACTGGGTGCATGCGTCTACGAATATATATAGGCGAATCAGACCGCTACCATCATAAGCCATTATACATGTACTTACTGGAGTGGTTTCATAGGAAGGGGTTCCGAGGAGCCACGGTCTTCCGTGGAATAGCTGGCTACGGCTCACACAGCAAGATCCATAGCATAAGCGTGTTCAGGCTCTCCGAGGACCTACCAGTAGTGATAGAGGTCATTGACGAGGAGGAAAAGATACGTGGCGTCCTAGGAGAACTACGCGACATAGTGAGAGAGGGCCTGATAACCCTGGAGCCAGTAGAGGTCGTCTTCTACGGCCATGGAGGAGTACACATGGGCGCGGAGAGAAGAGAGTGCCTTGGACAAGAGTAATGAAATAGAAATTATAAGGGTAGTTGTAAAAACGAGACCTAGTTATGCCTCTAGGATGGTATGCTTAGGTGTTATTGGCAGTTAGCTACTCTCTTGAGGACTTTCCTAGCGAACTCCTTCTCCTCGGCGGTGGCCTTGTCCTCGTAGCAGAACCACCAGTCGAAGCACTTGAATTGCTTCATTCTCTCAGCAGCCTCCTGCTCTGTTGAGGCTGGTGGCACTATTAGGTTGTCGCCTATGATCTCGTTGTTTGGCCAGTTGGCTGGTAGTGCGCGGCCGTATTTCTCGTTGAGCTGTAGGGCCTCTACTAGCCTTAGTATCTCGTCGATGTTCCTGCCAACGTCTAGTGGGTAGTAGAGTATTGCTCTTATAACGCCCTTGTTATCTACCACGAAGACCGCTCTTACTGTTACTACGCCGCTCTCGGCATGTATCATTCCTAGCTTCTTGGCAACCTCGCCCATGGGGTCAGCAATTATCGGGAATGGTATCTCTACTCCTAGCTTCTCCTTTATCCACTCCTTCCACTTTATGTGGCTGAAGCTGTTGTCAACGCTTAGGCCTATTAGCTCTGTGTTTAGCTTCTGGAAGTCCTCGTACCTCTTGGCGAAGGCTACGAACTCTGTTGTACAGACTGGTGTGAAGTCTGCTGGGTGGCTGAAGAGGACGAACCATTTACCCTTCTCAACGAAGTAGTCTGGTAGCTTTATTACTCCTCTGTCAGTCTTTACCTCCATTTCTGGGAACTTTTCACCTATGAGTGGTATCTGGCCGGGCATCACGTTTCACCCTATTCCTTTCTCTCCGTATTCTCTGTGTACTAGAAATTATTTCTAACAAGGTTTTAAGCCTATCCCCGCAGCCTACAAAGTAGTACCCCATACAATAGTTAAGCAACCAATTAGCCACAATAACGTATGAATAAATTAGCTCACCACTACAAGGAAAACACCAATAACCATAAACCAGCACTAATCGCTACAAGGGAGATGCCTTGAGGAAAAAGTGCCTCATGCTCTCAATACTCGCACTCGCGGCCCCCTTCACATTAATAGGGATAGCAATAACAGTGGCCCCATGGTTCCACTTCTGGAACAATGCTCTAAGCGACCTAGGGCACCAAGTAAAGCATCCAGGCACAGCAAAGATCTTTAATGCAGGCCTCGTACTAGGCACGATGCTCTCGGCTCTGCTGGCGTGCAAGTGCCTACAGGGTTGGCGTGAGGCACTTGTATGGCTAGAGGGATTCAGCCTTGCTCTTGTAGCGGTGTTCAACGAGGCCTACGGTGCGCTGCACTTCTGGGTCTCAGTACTCTTCTTTATCAGTCTCTTAGCAATGATACTAGCCTACATTATTGCAGCAAGTAGTATAGTGCTAAAATCCTATGCAGCCGTTGCGCTAGTAACCTACATAGTTATCTGGTACCTACACTTCGCGAAGAACACACCACCAGGTGCAGCAATACCAGAGCTTATCTCGGTCACCTTATACGCGCCAGTGCTTATTCATGCCGCCTTAGTGGGGGCAGAAGAAAAGAAATAGTGACTTACTTTATCCGATGCAATGGGTTCCCATACTCTATTCTGTATTTTACCTTTGTAGTAATTTAGCTGGTTTCTAAGCTATTTTCTCCCAGGTATTTCTCATGGACTAGTATTGGGCCAGGTAAAGCTTAAAACCTAGTGGGATAAGCGTGGTTACTTGATGGATAAGGAGACGGATTCATGGTGAGGAGTGAATGAGCAGAGCACTCGCAGCCCTGGCTCTACTTGCGGTATTCATAGCCCCGGTGATAGCCCCGATAGCGTTCGCAGCGGAGAAGCCAGTGACAATAACAATAGGTGCATTGCTACCGCTGACCGGCGACCTAAGCGACTACGGTGCTAGGCAGAAGGCGACACTAGAGGTAGCTATACAGGATATGAACAAGTACCTAGAAGAGCACCACGCATGGTTCCGCTTAGCCCTAGCAGTAGAGGACACGGCGACGCAGCCAGACCAGGCGGTACAGAAGTTCAACGCGCTCGTAGCTAGGGGTATAAAGTTCATAATAGGCCCGATGAGCAGCGCTGAGGCAAAGAAAGTCAAGGACCTAGCAACGCAGCAAAACGTGCTACTAATAAGCCCCTCAAGCACAGCCGACGAGCTAGCAATACCGGGAGACAACCTCTATAGATTCTGTTCACCAAACGCTGTAGAGGCTGAGGCACTCGTAAAGCTAATGCAGGACCTAGGCATCAAGGGAATAGTACTCATAGTGAGAGCCGATACATGGGGCGAGGACCTAAAGAAAGCAATAATAGAAAACGCTGAGAAGGCTGGCATAGAGTACAAGCCAGCTCTGGAGTACAACCCGGAGTCACCAAACTTCGGAGCCATAGCGGCTCAGGCAAAGACCTATGTAGACGACCTAGCCAAGAAATACGGTAGGCCCCACGTAGCAGTCGTCGTACTAGCATTCAAGGAGGCAGTACAGCTAATGACGGAGGCAGCTAACTACAAGACCCTGCGCGACGTGCTATGGATAGGCAGCGACGCAACGGCAAAACTAGCCTCCATAAGCCAGGACCCAGTAGTAAGGCAGTTCGCCAAAGAGACTCTGTTCATAAATCCACTGTACTCTCCCGCGGCTACTGAGAACCAGAAGAAGATAGCTGAGAAAGTAAAGGCAATGATAGGCGACGTCCCAGACGCCTATAGCTACGCTGGCTACGACGCAGTAGTAGCCATAGCCCTAGCACTAATAAAGGCACCACCCGACATAAGGAACAACCCTGACAAGCTAGTAGACTTCGTGAAGAAGCAGCTAGACAACGGGCTAACAATGAGCGACGAGTTCGCCAAGCTATCAGCTACTGGCAAGTTCCCGCTAAGCAAGGCAGGAGACAGAGCAACAGCCGACTTCGACTGGTGGATAGTCTACGACTTCAATGGTAAATGGGACTGGTACCTAGTAGGCAAGTACCTAGGCTTACAGAGAGTAAACAAGTGGTACAAGGTAAACGGCGTAACTTACCCAGAGCTAGTTAAGCAGAAGTTTGGCGGAGCAGCTGCGGCGACTACGACACAGGCTCCACAAACAACTACAACGACAACCCAGCAGCAGACTACAACTCAGCCAGCAACCCAGGCGCCAGCTACAACACAGCAAACGACGACCACGAAGAAGGGTGGCAGCAACACCGGCCTCATAGTAGGATCAATCATAGTCATAATAATAGTGATCATAGGAGCTGCCCTAGCTCTTAGGAAGAAGTAAGACGCAGAGACTCGAATAAGAGGTACTAAGTCATGGAGGTTTTTTAAATCATGTATACAGTTTCTGGCCTAACGATATCCCACACGTTTTTTAGTACTCCCGTAAATCGTTCCCGTGCCTAAACTGGATGCAATAATAAGCGTCTCTGAAGCGTTTTGCATCGTACTGGTCAAGCCTTGGGCAAGGGTGATGGCTGTGAGCACGCAAGCAGCTAGAGCAGAGCAACACGTAGCCACGAGTGATTTCATACTATGGACGGAGGGCATTGTTAAGCGCTTTGGCGGAGTAGTGGCCCTCGACGGAGTATCGGTGCGCATACCCAGGAAGAGAATAACGCTACTAATAGGCCCCAACGGCAGCGGCAAGACAACATTGGTCAACGTGATATCTGGGTTCTATGCACCTGACGCTGGCAGAGTCATATACGAGGGCAAAGATATTACTGGCAGGCCTCCCCATCTCATAGCCCGCATGGGCATTATAAGGACCTTCCAGATACCCAAGCCCTTCCTCAACCTCACGGTTCTCGAGAACCTCTTAGCTGCTAATCCCCCGGGTAGCTACGAGAACCCATACCTTGCATGGGTGTCGAAGAAGCGCTGGATAAGAGTAGAGGACGAGGCCGTAGAGAGGGCATTCAAGATATTGAAACTACTGGGCTTAGACAATGAGTGGGATCAGAGGGCTACTGCGCTTAGCGGTGC
>JALVKZ010000008.1 GCA_027033675.1 Pyrodictiaceae archaeon
TTGTCCCCCTCTAAAGGTGCATTGTCCGAGACAGCCAGGTAAGGTTTTATATTCTGTTAAACTATTTTTGATGAGACAACATTCACATCCCCTTAGGTTCTAGAAACGATGCCTAGAAGATTGCCTAGTCATGTCTCCTGATGAGAAGATGCACTGGAGAGGGGGACACAAGCTATGGATGGCGAGGCCGGGTAGTTAACAGGGAGTAATACAATGTAATGTAGTGATAATAATGAGGGGGGTCTACGAGCAGGTTAAAAGCCTCTTAAACCCCCTGGCCTCGTGCTTATTAGGGGCGGAGCACTAGGCTCGACAAGTCCTCTGCGACAACCACGCGCGGATGATAAGTCCTTGCTTCTCTTAGTAGGGGCTCTGGGTCGTCGTAGCGCGCGCTTATGTGGTAGAGCACGAGTATCTTTGCCCCAGCCCGGCTAGCTACTATAGCGGCGTCTCTCGCTGTGCTGTGTCCCTGCTCGTGGGCCTCCCTCGCCATGTCGCTGGCGAAGGTCGCGTCGTGTATGAGAACCGTGGCGCCCCTAGCAGCCTCCACGGCGCTCTCTGTCGGCCGAGTATCCCCAGTATAGACTATGGTTGCCCTCGGCTGCTCCTCAACGACATCCTCTGGGCGAATAAGCTTCCCATCCACGACAACTGTCTCGCCGCGCTGAAGCCGGGAGAAAAGAGGACCCGGACGGAGACCGAGCCTCTTGGCCTTCTCGAGGCTGACCCGGGGCCTCCTAGGGGGCTCCACGAGCCGATAACCAAGAGCAGGCATCGCGCCATGGTCAACCGGGAAGGCTGTGGCCTCAAACCCGTTGGGCAGCCTAAGAGCCTCCCAGGGAGCAAGCTCAGCCACATAGAGAGGGAAGGGCGGAAGCCATGCCGTGTAGCGGAAAACCTCGCGCAGGAACCCATAGAGGCCACGGGGCCCAGCCACTAGGAGGAGGCTCCTCCTACCAAGCATGGCCATAGACTGGAGCAGCCCAGGCAACCCAAACACATGGTCCCCATGGAGATGAGTGATAATGATAGCAGCTATCCTCAATGGGCTAAGACCAGCCAGCACGAGCCTAGCCTGAGTCCCCTCACCTGCGTCAAGCAATACGAGGGAACCCCGGTACACAACAGCTATCCCTGGCAAACCACGAGCCCTAGTAGGAACCGCAGCCGACGAGCCAAGAAACACCAAGCCAAGCTCCAAGAACCACCCCTCCACGTTGCAGAGACACGGATAATAATAATGCAATAGCAGAAGAGAACTATGCTTTACTACGAGACAGTGTAGAGGAAATAATTAGACCACATATATTTACGCAACATTGTCTAAGCTTAGAGCACTCGTTAATAACGCCCACGCTGCAGTGTCTTCCTGATTTATCTGGTATCTCCCCGGGTGCTGGAGTACAACCCTTAAGGGAGGAGACTCCGTTGAGGCTTAGAAAGCTATAGATAACAGCACTAGACGAGACCGTTAGGCTACTCCTAGACAGCGCCAAGCTATGCACAAGCATAGAGCCCCGGCTCCGCGAAATAGAGCTACTACTAACCAGACCACTAGAAGAACAAGACAAGAGAGACTAGGGGGCCCGAGCCCCGGCTCGCCCGGGGCATGGCCCCGCGGCGGGATGGTAGGTAAGCGTCCCGCCGATCCGTGAGGAGGGGTTCACAGGTACTCTACCGCCGCCGGGGACCCCGGCGGGCCGGGCGGGACACTCTGTGTTATTATCATTTCTTTCTGGAGACGTATAAGCCTACCGCGATACCATCTATGGCGAGAAGGCTCGTGACAAGGAACCAGCAATTATCTAGTGCTATCTCGGCACACAGAGAGCCTCTGTAATGCTGTGCTACGGAACCATATCTATGTTTATCTAAGGCTAGTAGAGGTAAGAGGGGTGGCGCATAGGGGTCCGTGACCTGGTCCTTATGCTCATCTCTGTATAGTATCCTGTAATCCGGCTCCCGCGCTCTATGAGAGCTAGGAGCGTCTCCGCATAGCCCTAGTTATCTTGACCTAGGCTAGTAGGTACGGTCTTGGCATATTGGGTTATGCATTTCTAGCTCCTAGGGTATTTGGTTGCGAAGCCTATTGGGCACGATTTTGATCGGTGTGGTGTACAATAAGCCTCTAGCGCCTATTCCCC
>JALVKZ010000009.1 GCA_027033675.1 Pyrodictiaceae archaeon
GCGCCACAGAGTTATTCTGGCCAGAATATTCCACCCAGAATATTCCCGGAAGAATACCCAGCTTAAGAGTTGCGCGCTGACTGGCTAGTAGTGGGGCCCAATTCTTAGGGAAAGATTTAAATATACCACTCATCGGGGCATTCTTTGTCCCGGTGTAGCCGATGCGCCAATGGCGTTAGACCCCATAAAAATCCGTGCACCCCAAGACGAGGAGATAGTGCCGAAACAATGGTACAACATAGTGCCTGATCTACCCGAGCCTCTTCCTCCGCCACGTAAGCCGGATGGGTCAATTGTTAAGCCAGAGGAACTAGAAGCCCTGTTCCCGAAGGAGCTCGTACGCCAAGAAATTAGCACTGAGAGATTCATACCGATACCAGAGGAGGTTAGGCAAGCCTACCTAGAAGTCGGTAGACCAACACCCCTCATAAGGGCTAGAAGGCTAGAGGAGCGACTAGGCACACCGGCCAAGATATACTTCAAGTACGAAGGCGTCCTCCCGACCGGGGCCCATAAGGCTAACACCGCTATAGCACAAGCCCATATGGCTGCCAAGGAGGGCGTTGAGAGACTAACCACGGAGACCGGTGCTGGTCAATGGGGTAGCGCGCTCTCCCTAGCAGGCGCGCTCTTCGGCGTAAATGTAAGAGTCTACATGGTTCGTGTGAGCTACGAGCAGAAACCGTACCGCCGAGTACTGATGCAGATCTACGGCGCCGAGGTGGTGCCGAGCCCGAGCAAGCTCACAGAGGTCGGTAGGAAGATACTCGAAGAGGACCCGGATAACCCGGGGAGCCTCGGCATAGCTATAAGCGAGGCAATAGAGGACGCATTAACTCATCCGGGCACGAAGTACTCGCTGGGCTCGGTTCTCAACAGCGTATTGCTGCACCAGACGGTGATAGGCCAGGAGGCAATGAAGCAACTAGAGCTACTAGGCGAGGAGCCGCCAACACACCTCGTGGGCTGTGTTGGTGGCGGGAGCAACTTCGCAGGGTTCACTTACCCGTTCATAAGGGAGAAGCTAAGAGGAAAACTAGACGCCGAGATAATAGCCGTAGAGCCCAAGGCTGCTCCCTCAATGACCCGGGGCGAGTACCGCTACGACTTCGGCGACACAGCCGGGCTAACACCGCTCATAAAGATGCACACGCTCGGGCACAGGTTCATACCGCCACCTATACATGCTGGCGGGCTAAGGTACCATGGAGTAGCACCGAGCCTAAGCATACTAGTAAACCATGGAATCGTCAAGCCAGTGGCCTATAAACAGACAGAGGTATTCGAGGCAGCAAGGATATTCGCTCAGGCAGAGGGCTTCGTGGCAGCGCCAGAAACAGCTCACGCTGTTAAGGCTGTGATAGACTTAGCGCTGGAGGCGAAGAAGAGGAACGAGAAACGCATAATAGTGTTCAACTTCAGCGGCCACGGGTTACTAGATCTCAAGGGATATGAAGACTACCTAGCAGGGAGACTAGTAGACGTTGAGCCCGAGAGCTTCGACCTATCCTACATACCACGCGTAGAAGGGTGACCGCCTATTGTGGAACCCCGGGTTTTTCTCATACCAGTCAAGGATCTTCTCGCCCACGAGGAGACTAAGCAGAGCCGTGTACTCCGAGTAGCGAGGAGCATAAAGCACCTAGGTAGGGTGATGAGGCCAATCATCGTTGAGGAGCGCTCGTTAACGATAATAGATGGGCACCACAGATACAACGCATTGAGACTACTAGGAGCCCGGTACGCCCCTGTAGTAATGGCTCGCTACGGAGCCGAGATAGCCGGGATTAAGCCCCCAGTCCGCGTCATAAGGGTTAAGGCACCATCACCGCTAGACGCTGTGAGCATAGTAGAGGAGCACATCCAGGCCATGGTTCCTAGAGGCTCGGCGAGACTGGTACTTAGGGTTAACAGCAATGCTATTGTTCTCAAGAGGGACCTGGAACAACTCCACCGGGTAATAGGCCTACTCGAGAAAAAGACTCTAGGCATGCATGGGGAAGTGCACCGTGTTATCGCTTTACCGGAGCCCCTAAAGCCGAGACTAGTTCGCAGAGCCGCAGAAAGAGGTGAGCCGTACCCAGAGAAGACAACCATCCATGTCACTGAGTTGAAGAAGCTGGTTTCTCCAACGAAGCTCCG
>JALVKZ010000010.1 GCA_027033675.1 Pyrodictiaceae archaeon
CCTCTACTCTTATAGAACCTTAGTGTTCTTAGGTAGGGCTCGTAATCCATGCCTCCATACGTCTTGACTGTGAGGACTGGTTTCCTTCTCCTGCACGCGTACCCGGCGGCTGCATTGACTAGGAGTGTGCCCAGGCCCTTGCCCTGGAAGCCTTTCTCGACAGCTAGCCACGCTATCTCTAGGCAGCATTCCCTCTCCTCGAGCAGCACAAAGCCGCGGACAACACCGTTGACTCTGGCCACGAAGCCGGGTAGGCGCCTCGCAGCAATCTCTACCTCCCTAGCAGTGCCTGGGGTGAACCACTCTGGGAGACCACGAACTATCTCAACAATTTTCTCGACATCACAGCTGCTTAGCTTGTCAATGCACGTATTGTATTGCTGCTTCACCCTAGCACCTCAAGTAATAGGTGTATAGATAACCCCTTAGCCTGAATCCGTCTCTGTTAAAAAGGCATAAAGCCCATGATTAGGTAACCATGTCTTGTCTCGGTGATGCTTTGACGTAAGGAGTGTAAGGGCTGAGAAGACTAGCGTATAGAGTTCTTTAGGTTATTTTGTGGGCTCTATGCATCCTAGGAGGTACTTTATTAGGAAGTCTAGTACTGGCCACGTGTTCTCGCTTACCTCGAGATGTACGCCAGTGAGCGCAACTCTGCCCTCGCCGTACCTTGTTAGTATTATTGCTGGATTACCGGAGTCACCGTACACTGCTACTACTGTTACTGTATTGTTGTCTAAGGGCTTGAACTCGGGGCCGCCGTAATAGAGTGCCCTATACGTCGCGTTGAGCCCGTTCTCTATACCTATGCTCGTCATGTTTATCGCTATGTATGCTTGTGTTGGCCAAGGATAGTTAGGCTTTGGCCCTATGGCGAGTACATCGGCTATGCCCAAGGAGTAATGATATATGTTCGCTTCCCATACTATGGCCTTAGCTGCTAGATAAGCACCTGCGCAGACTCCTAGGTAGCCTCCACCGCGTTGCACGAATCTCTTTATTGCTACTTCCCCGGTAGGCCCTAGTTCTTTGTAGTAATCATATGACCATCCACCGGGGATGATTAATACGTTGTAGTTGCGTAGTCCTTGCTCTTTGATAGTAGAGGCATTTACTAGTGCGAAGTCTATGCGTCTTGAGCTTAGGTAGAGCTTTATCGCCTCTAGCCCTGAGTTCCATACCCCTGGGCCGTTATATACTGCTATCCTTGCTTTGGAGAGGCTGCATTCCTTGCTTGTCTGTGCTATTATCTGAGCACTATGGGTTGTTGTTGCCGTGTTGCTCACATTAATGGTTTCTGCCGCGGTTCTTCCTACACCGTGATTCTTAGCCGTTATCATTATGGCTGTAAATATTATAATTGTTGATACTATTAGGGCGAGCAATATTTTTGTTCGCGTGGCGTTACCCCTCCTGGGTAGCAAGGAGACAACGGGTTATTTTAAGGGTTCCTTTACTGTCCAGTTTGAAAATAAATAAAGCTGGGTGGTCATGTGGGTAGTTCAAGAATAGTGTTGGACAAGATTGACTTGGAGATACTTAGGATACTGCAAGAGGATTGCCGGACATCGATTAGCACTATTGCATCTAGGCTCAATATACCAAAGTCAACTGTTCATTATCGCATTAAGCGCCTCGAAGAGGCGGGGGTCATTGAGGGTTGTTATGCCAAGGTTAACCCGGAGGCCTTGCACAAGGATTATCTAACTATAACCCTTGTACGAGCAAAGTATGGTCCCGGCTACCACAAGAGGGTTGGCGAGAAGCTAGCAAGGATACCCGGCGTCTGGGCGGTCTACTTCATACTTGGCGAAATAGACTTCGTCGTATTGGCTAGACACAAGAATCTTGACGGGGTTAGGCGAATGATAGAAGCATTTCTCTCAATAGAAGAGATTGAGCGCACGTCTACACACGTAATAGTTGATGTCATCAAGGAGGATCCGCGTGTTGAGATAGACGAGGAGGTATTTAGGACTGAAAGAGCTGAGTAGAGAAGGGTTTCGCCCCCTTTTTCACTGCGTGCCTCGGAGGCGTGGGTTGAAGTACTCTTCCAGGCTTATCCCGAAGAGTAGGAAGCCGAGCCCAGTTAGTGTTATCATGAGTCCTGGGGGTATTATCCACCAC
>JALVKZ010000011.1 GCA_027033675.1 Pyrodictiaceae archaeon
ATGGTCTCTGTGCTCCGGAGTGAACTAGAGAAACTAAGGAAGGAAAATAATCAGCTAAAAGAAACCATAGCTTCTCTCGAGAAAATAATCCTAGAAGTGGCCTCGGGGCAACTGGTGCCAGGGCTTTACTTCAGCGACATAGGGGCCGAGGAGCTTAGAATAATCAATGAAATCGCTAAGACTTATGGCAGAATAGTGTTAGTAGTCAATAGGCTTAACCCTGTGAACTGGGCAAGGTATGGCAAGGAGCTAGGAAAAATGCTCATAGCTGTACTGGTTCCCGGAAACGAGCTAGAGAAGCGTAACTGTGTTGAAAGCTACGATATCCCGGTGTTGCCTAGCGAGCCTTACCGCGTAGAAGTTATAGACGGCATGGTTTTTGTTGAAGAAAGAGTTGTAACAGATGCTTATACACGTTTGCTTGAGCTAAGAAAGAGGAAAGAAGAGGACAATAAGCAAAAACTAAGCATCGAGGAGTTTAAGAGAATAATAAGCGAGTATAGAGCTAAGAGAGCTAGACTCTTTCTAGGGAAAAGAGAAAAAGAAACAATAAGCTAGTGTGTATCCATTACTAATAGACCGTTATCTTATACTCTATTATTTCTCTAGTTATCCTAGAGAAACTGTCAAGCTCCTCAGCAACAATAGCCTCTATTTCTCGTAGGGCATTGCTTGATAGCGGCTCACCTGGCTTCTCTGGTAGCACTTTTACATTAGCTACAAGTGGCTCGTTTAGCGGTTTTCCTATCTGGCTAAGTAGTTTTACGTAAACCTCACGTATGCCCGGCACAGACTCGTATATACGCCTCGCGGCCCTTATAGCCATTATGTTGTAGATCTTGCCGACATGGTTCACGGGATTCTTGCCAGCAGCAGCCTCTAAGCTCATCGGTCGCAGTGGCGTGATAAGTCCATATGCGCGATTACCTCTACCTGTCATGCCATCGTCTCCGTGCTCAGCGCTGGTCCCGGTAACGGTTAGGTATACTATGCCCTTGTCTGGTTTATCAGCAGTGTTCACATAGACATTTACATCGTAGTCGGGCGCTATTCTTGACGCTAAGTCGAGTACAGCTTCTTTTATAGAATCCTTAACGGACAGATAGTGATCAACATCTTGTACAAGCCCAGATATGATTGCAGCCGCTATTGTTAGCTCTATTTTCTTCCCGCGCCGAAGCCCCATTACCTTAATATCTTCGCCTACCTCGGGGTTTTTCTCCTTGAACTCCCTGCTATTTAGCAGCCTCTCGGCCTCAAAAACTAGTCTCTCGAGAGTAGTCATCGGAGCAAAACCAACTCCTACGCTCGTATCGTTAGCTAGAGGTACTTGCGTCTTGCCAAGCTCGAATATGCCTACTAGGTCTGCGCTCCCATGCCCTATCTTATAGTCAACTATAATGTGCTTTTCCGGGTCAAGGAAGCGGAAGCTCCTCTTAATCCAGTCCTTCACGGCTCGTAGTACTAGGGGCCCGATAGGAATTTTTTCCCTCGTGCCGTCGCGGTGAATCACCTCTGTTGTTGCGCGCCCGGAGACAATTATGTAGATAGGCTGTAGTACTTCACCGCCACCGAACCTTGGTGCCGCCTGGCCACCGACAACCAGTACCTTGTCGAGATTATGGTGCAGTATGGAGCCATACCTCTCAAGATAATACTTTGATAATACTCTGCTGCTCTCCTCTGCTGTCGCATCCGCTATTGTATCGGGGTGCCCAAGGCCCTTGCGCTCAACTAGCTCAACGTATTGCTCTTCTATCGGCTGCCACTTTACGGTTTCGACCACAATGTTCTTTGTCACTTTTGATTTCACCAGTCTAAGGGGGGTCATCTCAGAGGCTTTTAAGATATTAATACCCTCCCCCGGAAGTACCTGGCATAATTCGTAATACTGCTTGAGAGGCGATTGAGTAGAGACTGAGAAGCAGTATCAGTATTGTTGTTATTATAATAGGGTTAACTAGTATCATTGTGCAAGAGAAACAATGAGCCGTGTACTAGGCTGTCGGCAGGCTTGGTGCTACTATTTCGTAGTCAACGCTCACATACACTACGTGGCTCCCCCTAATGAGCACTCTCCCGTACTTTACCTTGGGCTCATTAGTGCC
>JALVKZ010000012.1 GCA_027033675.1 Pyrodictiaceae archaeon
CCCTGCACTATTCTAGCCACTATGAAGGCCGCGGCCAATATTATGACTAGTAACGAGTAATAGTATAAGCCAAGGAGTAGCCCTGGGTCAATGGCCCTGCCGAAGCCTGGGAGGCTCATCACTGAAAGCTTCTTGACCAAGCCCACTACTATCCCTGCCGAGAAGGCGTATGTTATCGAGGCCAGGGCCCCTATGAAGCCGTACTCGCTTAGACGAGCCTTGACGAGGCTTAGTAGCCTACGAGTGCTCTGTGCATGGCTTGCCGCGACGCCGAGTACTCTGTGCATCATGCCCCGGCTCCTTGTGGCAGCTACTATGTTGTATGCATAGATCCTTATCTTCCTTGGGGCCTCCTTGAAGGCTTCTCGGAAAGCTAGGTCAAGGTCCCCGGTAGATCTATAGATTCTTGCCATCTTTTCAACGAGCTGCGACATCGGCGGGCTTAGTATCTTGGAGGCGGCTAGTAGGGCATCTGCTGCTGATCCCGTAGAGGCTAGGAGACTGGCATAGAGCGCGAGTAGCTCTGCTACCTGTTGCTCTAGGGCCTCGACTAGCGCGGCTCTTCTCCGCGCATATAGGTAGACTGGTAGGGCCATCATTGTTATCGCGCCGGAGATCTCCACTATTGTGCCCGGATCAGTTATTACAGGGATATAGCGGAACCCTATCACGCTATACCTCGGTATTAGCAGCGGGTAGCCAGACTTAAGCGCTATGACCGGGTACGCGTAGAGCCAGACTATGGGCAGGAATATGGAAGCCGCTATTACGAGTAGTTGTTTTGTCTCCATTGCTCTACACCCTTACCCGCGACACCATTGAGTCAGCCATTACTGCTATGGCAGCGCTAGTCGCGGGTATGAGTATGAAGGTTGATAGGAATAATATGTTGTCGAAGGAGAGCAACGGGGTCCTGGGCGGCTGAATAGCGAACAGTAATGCCACGACACCTACAGCGACTGGGAGCATCGCGCCTATAGCCACGAATATCTCCAAGAGAGCGCCCAGCGAGGATGAGAGGTTCTCCACGTAGGACTCGGATGCATAGAGGTACTCTGATACAACGGTTTCTATGACCTCCTCCACGCTGCTACCCGTCTTCGCTGCAGCTGCTAGGCCTCCTAGGAGGCTCTTGAGGCTAGGGCTAGGCGTTATCTTGGCAGCCTCTCCTAGGACTTTCTCGAGAGGTATCCCAGCCTTTATGGATGACGTGATGTATTCTAGCTCTATGTTGAACTCCTTTAGCTCCTCCCTCTCCCTCTCCCATATGTCTATAAAGGCTGCTGCTATGCCGCTACCAGCCAGTATACGTGTTGCAAGAGCTGAGGCGAAGGATAGGAAGCGTGGCTCAAGCTTGCCTGCACGCCCCTTGTACGCCATACTGGGTAGCATTATGTATAGGGCTAGCCCGATGAGCCCTAGGCTAAAGGCGAAGCCAGCCCCCAGCGTGAGAGAGGCTGGTAGAGGGAAGCGCCTAACGAGGTAGAAGTATAGAGCTAGTAGCGAGGGTATACCTGCTACTAGTAGGAGAAGCAAGGCTAGAAAGGAGCCAGTGTACTCGTCAAGGCTCTTCGCTACCCCGGAGCCGAGTACCTGATATTCTAGGTCAGGGTTAAGGCTTAGCCCAAGCCTCTTCAAAGACTCCTTCAAGGCTTCATCATCCTCTTAAAAGTATATGGCGATGTCTCGGCTAGTGCCTCTTCGTAGACCTTCTCTGGCTCCCTCATATAGCGTCTAACAATCTCGTGCAGCTCGAGCATGTCAGCACCCTTCTCGGCGAGCCACTTAATGATAGTTGCTCTGCGCTCCAAGTCCTGCCATACATCCTTAGGGCTCACTACTAGCAGGTCAGCTATTGCCTCAACGAAGCTGCTCTCCGGGCTAGTCAGTACCCAGTCATCTTCACGGCTCCTCCACTGAATAAGCCTCTCGAGAACAACCTCGTCGCGTGACGGGTCATACTCCTTCGTCTCATCAACCCTTATAACCTTCCTAACAACCTTCCCAGCTCTCTCAAGCCTAAGTATGTGCACAAAGAGCTTAGTAGCCGCGATGAGGCTCTTAGGCACATTCATGGGCGGGGAAGCGAGGCGCCTTATAAGCA
>JALVKZ010000013.1 GCA_027033675.1 Pyrodictiaceae archaeon
CTAGGACTGCGCCAGCGTAGGCGAAGGGGAGGCTAAACAAGGTGTGCTCTATGCGTACTAGGCGCATTAGGGCAGAGAACCGGGTATACCGCGACACTCTCCCAGGGTCCCAGTAGGGCCTAGCCTCCGTCATCGCAGTACCCCCTCTCTCTGCAGCACGGTCTCCGCGAGCCTGGCTAGCTCGGGTGGTTCCTCCAGCTCCTGTGGCCATTCATGCCAGTTATTCTCCTCTGGTAGTTTACGCGTAGCGTCTATCCCGAGCTTGCTGCCATAACCGGGAACCGGGGTTGCTGGGTCGAGGTGGTCAGTATGTGTGCCAGGAACCACTACTACGTCTCTCTGGGGGTCAACATTGGCTGAGATAGCCCATATTACCTGATCTATGTCGTGGACATCGATGTCGTGATCAACGACTACGATTATCTTTGTAAGAGAGGTCTGCCCAAGACCCCATAGCGCCATCATCACCTTCTTTGCCTGGCCCGGGTAGGTCTTCCTTATGGAGACTATTACTAAGCCTTGAAACACGCCGTGCACTGGGAAGTTTATGTCAACTATCTCCGGGAGAAAAGTTCGGAGAACAGGGAGGAATATCCTCTCAACAGCCTTACCCATATACGCGTCCTCCATGACTGGCTTGCCGACAACCGTCCCCACGTAGACCGGGTTCCCCCTCATCCATATCCTCTCGATGCGCATGACGGGGAAGCGATGGACAGGTTTATCGTAGTAGCCCCAGTGGTCGCCAAAGGGGCCTTCCTCGGACTCCCTGCCAGGCTCAACCACTCCCTCCACTACTATCTCGGCGGAGGCTGGGACTAGCAAGCCGCTGGGTAGCTCATAGACCTCTATGCCGCGACCGGCCATTATCCCGGCGAATAGGAGCTTATCCAGCGGGTAGGGGACAGGCATGACCCCTACGAGCATTGCTGCTGGCTCAGCTCCGATAACAATGGCTACTGGTAGGGGTTCTCGTTTCTCCAGCGCCGATAAATAGGCGTGCCTCCCCCGCTTATGGAGCTGCCAATGGATAACCGCCTCACGGGGACCTTTCTCCATCACCCGGTACACGCCTATATTAGTAATACCGGTAGCGGGGTCCATCACGTATACTTGGCCAAAGGTTATGTAGCGACCTCCGTCACGCGGCCAGGTCTTGAACAATGGCAGCTTGTCTAGCCCCGCCTCGTCGCCCTCTAGCACGTTTTCCTCGAAAGCAGCCCTCCTTGTTTTGCGAGGGGCGTAGCGAGCCATGTCGAGTACCTGGCGGAGTCCCCGGATCTTCTCCCCCAGCCCGGTTGGTGGGGGGCTCCAGGCGAGCGAGACTAGTCTCTCCCCTATCTCCTCGAGCCTCTCAGTCCCTAACGCTAGCCTTATCATCTCGAAGGAACCGAAGATGTTGCCAGCTACCCGCCATCCAGAGTAACCCTTCACGTTTGTGAAGAGCAGAGCGGGGCCACGAGTCCTCATGACGTAGCGGAGCACGGCTGGTATCTCGAGGACCGGGCTTAGGGGAGTACTTATTCTTCTCAACATGTTTCTCTGCTCTAGCTGGTCTAGGTACTCTCTTAGGCTTCGAGGAGCGGGCAAGGCCTATCCTTCTCCACTATATTACTCACAGGGAGTGGTGCTGATCTCGTCCCCCGGCCATTAGCTCTAGGCGCCTAGCAGCTATATATGGTACGGTTCCAGGAATAACGCTACATGATGCAGGAAAAACTATGAGGGAAACACTTAAGAACAGTAATACCTTCTTCCATGACGTCCTGGCTGCTTCTAAGGGGTGATAAATCTCGGCACAAGACCCCTTCTACGCGAAGAACCGTATACGCAGAAGGATAGGCGCGGGTAACTACTCCGTGCTCACAGCTCTCTCTGCTAGGAGACACGGCAAGGACTTCTACGAGCTCCTACGAGACGAGCCCGAGAAGGCCTCCCAGCTGGCTAGGCTCATCCACGCTCACCTAGCCGAGTGCATGATAGAACAAGCACTCCGCTATAAGCGGAGGCTACGTACCCGCCCTAGGCTCTCCCCGGGTAGTACCCAAGGTTTCTCTACGGCCTAGTTCGCTCAAGACACCATATACTAGGGAGAGGCGTTTCCCTGGCTCCGTTTTTCTCAGGTCGATACTTGCTTCTACTCGTGTAGGCGGGTAGCTCATAATGTATATTCTGTCAGCGTAGGGCGCCACAGCCTCAACGCTATGATCAACAACTATCACTGTCTTGCCTTTCTCGTGCGCTATCGCGACTATTCTCTCCAGTAGCGCACGCCGCGTCCTAATATCAAGGCCTGCTAGGGGCTCGTCTAGGAGAAGGATATCGGGGTCAAGAACGAGTATCCTTGCTATTGCGGCCTTCCTCGCCGTGCCTCCGCTGACCTGCCAGGGGTACTTGTCAAGGTACTCTGTTAGTCCTAGTAGCTTGGCTGCCTCGCTCACTTTCCTCTCTATTTCTCTGCGAGGAAGCCCGGCATAGACCAGGCCCAGCGCTATGTTATCTCTTAGCTTCTTCCAAGGAAGCAGGAGGTTCTCCTGGAAAACAAGTAAAGCCCTGCCATGGATCTCTACTCGGCCTTTGTCGGGTTTCTCGAGCCCAGCTATTATTCGTAGCAGAGTTGTCTTCCCACTACCATTGGGACCGACAATAGCTACTACTTCTCCCCGACGAGCCTCTATGCTCACGCCGTTGAGGACGAGGCGGCCGCCGAAGCTCTTGTAGATACTCGTTACCCGGAGCGCTATGCCTCTATGCTCCATCTCGCAGCCCTCTTCTCCAATGGCTCTAGCAATAGCTTATCCAGGAGAATCATCACCACGACTAATATGGTTCCCCAAGCGAATACTCCGCGTGGCTCTGCTAGGTTATAGTAGTTGGCTATCATGTATCCTATGCCTCCGCTGCTCCCAAAGGCCTCGGCTACGACGCTTATCCTTAGAGCTGCTCCCAGTGCTGAGCGAGTGGCCCCAGCTAGGGAAGGGGCCAGGCTTGGTAATAGGAAGTCTCGGTAGTACTGGAGCTTGTTCGCCCCGAGCATTGTTGCTAGCTCTGCTAGCTTCCTGCTAGAAGAATCAAGCCCCGCCACAACCGCTGCCAATACTATTGGGAGAGCTACTAGGCTAGCAACGAGGATAGGCGGCAAGGGGCTTAGGACACCGAACACCATTACGAGCACTACTATCCAGATGAGAACCGATATGCTCTGAAGAACCGTATTAAGGGCCCTTATCGCCTCCCTGAGCACGGGGTGAAGGGTGTAGAGTAGCCCGAGGAGGAGCGCAACCCCAAAGCCCAAAAGGAAGCCTAGCGTGCTCCTCGCAAGCGTCAGCCCCGTGTTGTAGAGAATCTTCCCGGAGCCCTCCTCAGCGATAAAGACTGCTGTGGCTACTATGCCGGGTATTTGGCGGGGAAAAACCAGGTGGAGAACGTACCAGGTAGCGAGTATTGCTAGGAGGGCTATTGACCAGCCTGCCAGAACGCGTCCTTTGCTAGGGACTCTGGGCTCGAGGATATGTAGCCTCCCTCCCTGGCTAGCTCCCATACCGCTAGTATGTTCCTTACTAGTTGCTCGTCTAGGGTCTTGGCCGTCTCCATTCTTAGTCTCTTCCAGCAAAGCTTTGCCGCCTCTGGGCTTAGGCCATAGTTCTTCTCGAGTATCTTCTCCGCGAGCGTCTCGTTGTCGTCCCAGAGCTTTGCTGCCGTGCTCCTAGCCGTTAATAGTTTCTCCACTAGGCCTGGGTGCTCCTGGGCCCACTTTGCCCGGGCAGCGTAGACTATCATTACGCCGTTAACGCCTACGTGGCTACTCCACTTACTCCACAGCTCCTGGTAAGTCACTAGTATTTTTCCTCCATAGTCAGCTACTAGTTTTGAGACAAAGGGCTCCCAGATAACAGCTGCATCGACGTCGCCCCGGGCGAAGGCCTGCACTATCTGCGGAGGCGGCGCGTTCACTAATACAAAGTCCTTCTCTGGGTCAATGCCGTACACCGCCCCCATGTAAGCTCTGAACATCGCGTAGGTGCCGGTTGGCTTGAATACTGCTACCTTCTTGCCCCTTAGTTGCTCAATACTCCCTATGTTCTCCTTGCCCTGTACTATTATTGCCTGGTTCTGGTAGAAGTCAACAGCTATTATTATTACATCGGAGCCGTGTTCTCTTAACTTAGCTACGAACTCCGCCGGTATAATCGCTACATCGATGTCTCCATGAGCAATAGCGTTTGCTAGGTCAAGGGTAGTGGTGAAGAACAAGGGTTTAATCTTGAACCCGTTCATTGAGTCGAGGTGCTTGGCCAGTATTACGTCTAGGCTCGATACGCCACCTCTCAGTGTACCTATCTTTACTACGCCTTGGGCTTGTTGAGTATTTGTGCTCGTTATAGCCACGTAGGTCGCCGTAGAAGTCGATGTTGTATTCACTGCTGTGGATGTGACTGACTCCTCCCCAGCATGCGTGTAGCCATAGTAGATTATTACCCCTATTATTGTGAGTATGACCAGAGCTGTCACAAGGAAGAGTGCTGCGCGGCTCACCTACTCCTCACCACCCAGTAGTGCTGGGGATGAAGAAGCCCTGGGGTCTTTGTCTCTTACCTGGGAGAGCTGTTCAGTAGGAGCTTGTTTTCAACGCCTAGCTGAAATACCTCAGCTACAAGACCCTTACGTAGTGGAGGAGACGTGTTTTTGCCAGAAGGGCTTGTAGATACCTTCTCGAATGTCTCGGCGGAGGAGGAGCGCTATGCCGAGGAACTAGAAGAGTTAGCCGTAAAGCTTCCTCACCCAATACTGCGCGCGATAATAAGGGGAATAGCTAGCGACTCGAGGAAGCACAGCTTGTTCTACACTGCGGCGGCTGAGATAGCCTCTGGGAAGCAGGGTTTATTGACCAGGGAGGAGCTAGCAGAGCTGAAGAAGACCATAAATAAACACATAGAGGAGGAGAAGAGAATGATAGAGCTGGCAACAGGGCTACTCGAGGAGACAAGCGACCCCAGGCTAGCTCTCCTCCTAGAAGCTATACTAGAGGATGAGAAGAGGCACCATGCTCTACTAGTCGCGCTAGCGAGACAGGTGGAGAGGATGGAGACCCTAAACGAGGACGAGTTCTGGAAAGAGGTGTGGAGCGAGTCCATGAGAGCCTCGAAGCACCGTGTAACAGGACCAAGGAGTCGCGAGTAGACAGAGAAAAAGAAAACCATGCAGCCAACTACATGCTCAGCTGTTTTGCTTTACCTACCCCCTGCTATACCGGCCCATGAGCACAGCATAGCCTATGACATGGTCTTTTATCCTATCTATAAGCTGTGTTGCTTTGGCCCCCGGCCCGAGCCCCACATCCTCTACATCTAGGGCGTGTAGCGCGAAGAAGTACCGGTGCTCACCGTGTCCTGGTGGTGGACAGGGACCGCCGTAGCCGTGGAACCCGAAGTCATTGACACCTTGAAGACCTAGGCCGGGAACGCTCGGGGCCTTAGGAACGTTCTCATCTATGTAACTCCGGTCACTAGGTATATTGTATAGTACCCAGTGAATAAAGGTGCCAACTGGCGCGTCTGGGTCAAACATTATCAATGCATATGACTTTGTTCTGCTAGGCGCATTGCTCCACTCAAGCCGGGGCGAGATATCCTCGCCATCACACGTATAACGAACCGGTATACGAGCTCCGTTCTCGAAGCTCGGTGATCGAAGAACGAACTCCATGCCACGCTTAACTATGTATTCCCGGCGCCGACGAAACAACACGGAAGCACACCTCATAGAACTATAGTAACGTGTACCGGGTGATACGTTCTTCCCTCCCTTCTTGGATACAAGGGAATATAGGGCCCCGCGACAGCCTAGGAGAATCTCGGAGACTGGGTGCCGGGGTGCCCGAGCGGTCTAAGGGGCCGGCCTTGAGAGCCGGTGGCCGCACGGCCGCGCGGGTTCAAATCCCGCCCCCGGCGCCACAACAATCCCTAAACCCTAAAGGGGTAAAACCATGGAATCAATAGCTTTGGGGAAACGAGTGATCGCAATAAAGGAAGTACTTAGCGATATACGGCACAAGAGACTAGTAGTTGCTAGTGTTAAACGCTCTGGCCGTAACGGCAAATACGCTTACCTCGTTATACCCCCTTGATCTAGTACGCTTACTAGGCATAGAGCGCGGAGCCCGCTTCGAGGTAAAGATAACAGAGGACTACGTAGACTACATTCTAGCCGAGAACAGAGACCACTCAATATGCATTAAATCAAGACGAGCAGCCGAGATAAGATCCCTGCTGGACATAAGAGGCGAAGTATTCATAGAGCCAATAATCAAGCCGGCCACGAGGGG
>JALVKZ010000014.1 GCA_027033675.1 Pyrodictiaceae archaeon
CCCCTTCACCCCTCTATGGTTCTATCTCGGCGAGCATTGTTGGGGTTCCTCAGAAACATCTATGGGCGTAATCCTCGCTGTGTACTAATACTATCAACTGGTGGTGGAGGGGATGTAGCAACAGCTCTTCTCTATGCAAGGATAGCCTCCTCGGAGAATGCCAGGACCGTGATTCTTGCTCTTCCCTGGGAGCGATATGTCAAGGATCCCTGCCCCGGACCTATCGAACTTAGCTCATTCATAGGAGTAGAGATACTTGATCACGTAGCGCTGGCTAAGTATGAGTGCCTAGCGGAACGCTGTGCCCAAGTCTTTACGCCAACTGTATGCAAGGCGGCCAAGCTTAGCACAGCGACCATACCCGTCTATATACTAGACGGCTGGGGCGGCGAGATCAGCATACGTAGGGGCATAGAAGAGGTAGCCAGTATCCATGGATGCGAAGCAATATTAGCAGTTGATGTTGGAGGAGACGTACTAGCTCGGGGATGCGAAGAGGATCTATGGAGCCCCCTCGGTGACTCCCTAGGCCTCGCAGCAGCCACAAATGCGGGGTTTGATGCTAAGCTCTTAGTCCAGGGTCTTGGCGCTGATGGAGAACTAAACGAGAAAGAACTCTTGCATGTAATAGCTAACCTTGCGCGACGAGATGCACTCGTATGGAGCAGGGGTATCACTAGAAAGGAGTTACAAGTGCTGGAAGAGATAACTAGCTACATCCATACAGAGGCTGGACGAATACCTGTTCTAGGCTTTCGTGGTTATTTTGGTGAGTATCGTATACGTGATGGTACTCGCAGCGTTAGTGTGGATATTTATAAGACATGTGCGGTTATACTGGAGGCAGGGCCTGTCCACGAACTCTCTTTACCAGCACGTTTGGTTAAGAATACTGCTAGTCTTGAGGAGGCACGTCGGCGCCTAAACAACGCAGGCATATATACAGAGCTGGACCTCGAAATCGACCTACATAAGCTAATAGAGCTCGGCGAGCTATCTCCAGGCAAGGTAATAGAGGTAAGGAGAAATGGTAGAGCTAGGCTACCCCAGTGCAAGAATACTACTAACAAATGATGATGGGGCTGATAGTCCAGGGCTTCGCCTACTATACGAGGCTGTGCATGACCTAGGAGAAGTAAAGATAATTGTGCCCGAGATCCCGCGGAGCGCTTGTGGACACGGAATGACGCTTCATAGACCTATAAGGGCAAGACGCGTCGCTCTGTGGGGAAACGTAGAGGCGCTACTAATTGATGGTTTACCAGCCGACGCCATTTACATTGCACTCAGCGAGAGCAAGCCCGACATGGTTCTCTCCGGGATCAATATAGGGGATAACACTAGCCTACAATCCATACTAGCATCGGCAACGATAGGTGCTATCATACATGCAGCGCTGAACGGCATCCCCGGGATAGCGTTCTCCGCAGACGCTAGGAGTGCGGAGGAGTTTGGGTTACTCGTGAAAAACCATGGCGACCTCATTAAAACGATTATACGTAGCCTAGTAGACCTTATGCTCAACAAGGAATTGCCTCGGCAAGTTAAGGCTCTTAGCATTAACTTTCCTCGCTCCATAAGAGCAAGGGAGATAAGTATTGCTAAGCCAGCGAAGCTTCGCTTCAGGCAACTAGCTAAACCCATAGGGGGCACAGGTAACGAAACCTATTATGAGATAACAGGTATTCCAATCATCGCTCAAGGGAATAATGATGTGGCAATGCTTCTCAAGGGAAGAGTAGTTATCACCCCGATCTGTATAGAGAACCTATTCTCTTGCGACAACGATCTATATATGCGCTTAGCTAAAATACTTGGAGACTATATCCTCTCAATGAGCCGAGTCTTTAACTAGGAGCTAATATAATACAATGGTTACTAGGGGTGGTGGCCCGGCGGACAAGATGACCCCCGGCCCAGGGGTGATATGGCGCCGGGTCCAACCTCGGGTACACATCTAGCCTCAGCAAGCAGGATAAGTAGGAGAGATTCCGAGGAGTATGATTATTGTCGCGTTGCTCCATAGTAGCTAAAGACATAAAGATACTAGAGTGGCTTGACCCGAGCGAGTGCAGTGATGTTTGTCCAGTGGAGGCACTAGTAGTGACCAGTGACGGCGTCAAAATCGAGCCGTCAAGGTGTCTTGTCTGCCTAGCTTGTATGGCTCTCTGCGGCCCCGATAAAGTTATGATTATTAGCGACTGGGTATGTACAGAAACATGAGTCAGGAGTACTTCCTCTTGGTTCATTAGAGTAACTACTGGTTGCGAGGAGCGAGCAACTATGGGTATAGCTACTCTCTTTGTTGATGTCCACATAGTTAATAGTAATGGCGGCATAATGGGGCCCGGGTATGTAAGGGTATCAGATGGTGTTATCAGCCATATTGGTATCGGTGAGCCGCCGGAGGAAGCGCAACTAGCTGAGCTTGTCCTAGGTGGTCGCGGGAGATTACTTTATCCCGGTTTTGGCGCAGCACTTGTCTATCCCGAAACCTATATACTTAGGGACTATGTAGACGGGGATGGTCTGCCCGATAAGAGTGTCTTAGAATGCATTAGGGAGATGAATGAGAAAGAGGCATACTATTCCTCACTTATGGCTTTCTACGAGATGAGCCTAGCTGGGTATACACGAGTCATTGCACTAAGCCCTCATGCAGGTGCCGTGGCGCGTGCTCTAAAAGAAGCTAGACTCGTTGGCGCAGTCCTAGCGCTAGTAAAGGATACTAGCGAGCTGAAGGACTTGTCAAGGCTAAGGCAGGACGTAAGTAACCAGGTTGTTCTCGGAGCTGCTGTTACTAAGCCCGCGCTTAGCGAGACTCCAGTAGAAGGCATAAAGTGCACAATAGAGGATAAGTGCAGTATTCATTGTGATAACCGGCTCATAGTACCTTTTGGATGTAGAGGGGAGGGTATTGTTGCACCTGTTTACCCCTTTGTTACACCTTCACAGATTATGCGAAAATATCGCGTCCAGGGCCTCTTGTCATTGACCAGGGACGCGCATAGATTGGTTAGTAGGGATTACACTCCGCTGGACAGAGGGGCACGGGCACACATAGCCGTCTACGATGTAAGTGAGCCTCCTTCGTGGATGGGGCCTCTAGAGCTAGCATCACCCTATATGTTGACTCCGCTTGCAAGAGTTGAAACACTAGTATCTGAGGGCCAGTTAGTAATTGATAATGGTGAACACTTGTTCCTTGGCCCAGAGGCTTCTGAGAGGGCAATGGAGATTCTCGAAGATGTGAGAAGCAGATGTAGTAAGCGTTTGAGCGGGGCTTAATGAAGCGGTCTTATTAAAAATAATAGGCGGCCCGGGGGGCGGTTCCTATTCCAGGTTTCTCGAAGTTACTCCTCTCTCTACTCGCTTAGCTCTGAGGGCCTTCACTATGTAGTTGAAGGCACTATCAGGGTCGGTGTGCTTACCGCAGCTATAGACATCGACTGTGGCGAAGCGGTACTCGGGCCAAGTGTGAATAGTTATATGGCTCTCAAGGACTATTGCTACCACACTAACGCCGTCTCCAATTTTCCAGCTCTTAACATCTAGTAGAGTCATATTTCCTATTTTCGCTGCTTCAATAACTATCTCCCTGAGCTTCTCCTCGTCTTTAAGGATATTAGCGTCGCACTCGTATAGATTACCGTAAACATGGCGGCCATATACCTTTGGCTCCCTGCTTAGCGCTAAAGCCTCCATGTTCCTTAGTGTCGCTGCTTCCATAGAATCACCTCCGCTTTTAGGGGGGGTCATATTTATAGCCTTTAAGAGTTACCCCCGGGGTTTTGAGAAACTCGTGTTGCTAAATCTATCGCTAGGAACTTAGCTTCTTGTCCAACCTAGATGCTATTTATCTCTCTCCTGAAGGGGCTGAAGCCTTATAACTCCTGGGCAGTATAGTTTCAGAGAGCCCTACGAGGCTCGGAGATAGTCCTAATTATGTCTAGGAGACATTAACCCGTTCTAGCTCGGAGCCTTGTCCGGGGCGGGGACGGTACTTATGCAAATATTCACGAAGACAAGTAAAGGCGATGTATCAAGCCATGCTCTCGTAACAAGTCTTGAGGAGGTCTATGAGGGAGCCCTTAGCTACTTAAACGACGTTGTTGAGCGCACTGGTAGGCCTGGATTCCGAGTAGCTACTGGTGATTTCCATAAGTCGCGTATAACGGTTGTTCTTCACCCTATCGGGCCTTCAGCGCTCGCTATACTGCTCGAGGAGCTAGCCCGGCTAGGTACCGATGTCGTACTATACCTTGACACTGCTACGGCTCTGTTGCCAAGGATAGAGATAGGTAGCGTGATTCTTGCTACAGGTGCCATAAAGGGAGACGGGGTCTCCAAGGCGTATGCCCCCTTAGAGGTACCCGCGATACCGAGCCACGAACTGTTTCACCATGTGCAACAATCGCTCGAGATACACGATGTTAAGACGTTTACGGGAATTGTGTGGAGCGTGGATACGTTTTACCTAAACGGCGGCTTCATGGAGAACTATATTAAGACGTATAGCAGGATAGCAGCGGCAATGGATATGGGTACAGCAACGCTCTTCACAGTATCCATGGTTCGTAAGCTTCATGCAGTATCAGTACTGGTAGTTGAGTCAAGCGTGCCCAAGGGCGTTGAACGTGGAGCACTTTACTCGGAAGAGGAGACCTATGAATCACTTCATAAGAAGGTATTTGATACAATTGACCGCCTAATAAAGCCATTATTAGAGGCACTTGCCCTCCACATGGAGCACGTAAAGGTCTCTAAGCCAGCTACTGTAGTAGAGCCAGCCTAGCAGTCTCTAATGATTTGCGAGGGGTAGCGTAGCCGTGGCCAAGGATAATGTCTTTCGCTTAATAGACGAGAGCATGGGCATTCTAGACTATATAGAGAGGGAGGTAGGAGAAATAGCTAAGAGCAGCTCGCGAGACGAGCCGCCAAGTAGGGGCACTGTTTACTCTTTGTATAGCCTGGTAGTCAGACTCAGAGATAAGATATCGGAGCTAAGGGCAGAGATATACAAGGATTACACGGAGTCCAAGTGCAGCAATGACTGAGGCATAGAAGCCGTGAAAGGTACACCTAAGAAGCCTCTGCATATAGGCCGCTCCCTCTCTAATACAGCTAGTTTTATTGCTGCTCTTCTCTTCGTACTAATAGTGCTTTACCTGTACTCCTATGGCGGGGAAAAGAGCCTCGGTTTGCTCTTATCCTTATGGGCTTTGTACTCAGGAATTGTTGCATCCTCTATTTACCCACTCATAAAGTCTTACTACTCTGCAACACTAGTACTCATCCATGAGTACAAAGTAGGGCTACTACGACCACCTTTCAAACCTTTTAGCGCTATAGCTGTTGTTCTCGCGGTTCCATTTATCGCCCCCCTCGTCACTACCTCTATGAACCATTGGTTGCTCGACGTAACGGAGAGGATTGTCGCGAGAACAAGTATAGACGTGGAGGAGGTAGCGAAAGAGCTACCAGCATCTATTACTTCGCTAAAACCGTTCATAGTTAGCACGGTTATCCCGATTTTACAGCCAATAGCGCTGCTTTACTCCTGGCGACGATTCCAGCTAACTCTCTGCGGCATCCTAAGAGTTCTTACACGTAAAGGTCTTTGGGACAAGCCATGCACGCTTGATTTCATAGAAATAATGATCTGGACCCAGCCTAACAACCTTGCCCTCAACTCTAAGCTCCTCTCTGAAAAGTGGAGCATCAAGGACTAAGGTCTCAGCTTCTCCTCCCTCGAAAGCTGGGTTGAACCCGTAGCGCTTAGCACGAGCTATTATATCCTCAACCAAGCCCTTATCAAGGACTCGGCCAGTAATCCAGCTCGGCAAGCCATACGCTTGTACACTCACTATCATTACTCTGAAACCCTCCCTCACAAGGCTTCTCATATACTCTTCCTGATCTATACGCCAAAGCGGAGTAAATATCCTTAGCCCAGCCTCCTCGGCTGCAGAAGCAAACCTAAGCCTCTGATAATCACTAAGCAACGCGCCTGATACAACTGCTTCACAGCCACGAAGCCTGGCCTCATTAAACACATTTACAAGTGCAGCCTCCTCGTCCCTCTCAGCCCGGAGCTTTATGAGCTTTAGCCGAAGTGCCCGTGCTTGTAGCTCCACTAGCCCGGTATACGGATAATGGAATAGCAAGCTATCCCAGCCACTAGCTGGCCCAAGCGTTAGGGCACAGCAAAGCCTAAACCCATGGAGAACAGCCCAGTGCAAAGCATACATGCTATCCTTGCCACCGCTCAGCATAGGGCAAGCAATCATCCCTATCAGCCGCCCCTGTGTTGCTGG
>JALVKZ010000015.1 GCA_027033675.1 Pyrodictiaceae archaeon
AGGGGTGGTTTCCGGTGAGGGTCAAGCTAGCTGTCACCGGGGGTAAGGGCGGTACAGGTAAGAGCACGGTAGCTACTAATCTCGCCGCTCTCCTGGCTCGTGAGAGAAAGCTCGTACTAGCTGATCTAGACGTAGAGGCACCCAATGATCACATCCTGCTCGGCGTGGGCCTTGAGAACGAGGAGCCAGTGAAGATAATGCTGCCATTCATAGACTATAAGAAGTGTACCCGCTGCGGCGCATGTGCAGAGGTATGCGATACTGGCGCGATAGTGCTTACCCGTGACAAGACACCGTATGTTGTGCCGCGCCTCTGTAGCGGGTGCCGTGCCTGCTACTTCGTCTGCCCCGATAAGGCTATAATTGAGGGACAGCGCATAATAGGCTACACTTACCACACAAAGGTACAGCTCAAGACAAGCGGCTTCGACCTAGTAACCGGGGTGCTGAGAGAAGGCGAGGAACACACACCGCCAGTGGTCTTAGCGGCTAGGCGCCGAGCAATGAGGCTAGCCGAAGACGTGCTACTAGTTGATACGAGCGCTGGCACTGCTAGCCACGTAGCGATAGCGCTTGAGGGCTCCAAGCTAGCAATAGCTGTTACGGAGCCAACACCACTAGGCCTCCACGACCTAGAGATGATTCTGAGAATACTGAGCGAACAAGGAATAGAGGCATGGGTCGTTGTTAACCGCTGGGGAATAGGCTCCTCGGAGAAGATAATGAGCCGGCTAGCCGAGACTGCTAGGAACTACGGCGCTCTGGTTAAGGCAAGGATACCTTACTCTAGGGACATCGTTGACTCCTATGTTAAGGGGGTGCCCATAGTGGAGATGCTGCCTGGGCACGAAGCCTCGAAGGTCTTTTACTCATTGGCCAAGGAGATACTCGAGACGATTTAGGCGACAATGGGGTGAGCGAGAGATGCCCCTCGAGATAGCCGTTGCGAGCGGGAAGGGAGGAGTAGGCAAGAGCACTGTCTCCTCTACGCTAGCGCTGTACCTCAGGGAAAGAGGCTACGACGTCATAGCGGTTGATGCTGACGCTGATGCCCCTAATCTCCACCTAGTACTCGAGGTTGAGTCGTGGGAGCAGGAGGAGAGGTTTAGCGATGCCTGGGTATCAGAGATAGACTACTCCCGGTGCACTAACTGCGGTGTCTGCGCAGAGGTATGCCCCTACGAGGCAGTAAGCTTCATCGATGGAAAATACGTGATTAACCCGGTTATATGCGAGGGCTGCCTAACATGTGCACTAGCCTGCCCAGAGAAGGCTATCCGGAGGAAGCGCGTAGAGAGGGGCGCGATAAGGCTCGCTAAGACCCGGTACGGGTTCCCGCTCTGGACAGCCGAGCTAATGCCGGGTAGACCCAATACCGGCAAACTGGTAACTGAGATAAAGAACCGCGCAAAAGCAATGGCGGGGAAGGACACAGTAATAGTTGTTGACTCCGCTGCTGGGATAGGGTGCCAGGTAATCTCCTCCCTAGCAGGGGCTAACGCAGCAATACTAGTAGCCGAGCCCACGCCTGCTAGCCTAAGCGACCTGAAAAGGGTACATACTATTGCTAAGCAGTTCCTCCTACCCTCGGCCCTCGTGATAAACAAGTACGATATCAACCCAGAGTACGTCGACAAGATACTAGAGTACGCCAAGGAGGAGAACATCGACGTAATAGGCATGATACCCTACGACGACCACGTGCCGAGAGCAGCTGCGGAGATGAAGCCCCTTGTGAAGCTCTATCCAGGCTCCCCGGCAGCCAAGGCGCTACTAGAAATAGCGAGGAGAGTAGAGGAGACCATAGTGAGGAGCTGGAGAGACTGGGCCCGTAAGCACATGCCGAGGAAACCAGTACACTATACACCAATAGTTATTAAGCCTAAGGAGCTAGGCTAGCCCTAGGAGCCTCATAGCTCATAGTTGTGCGTAACTCGTTTTTATCTAAGACTCGCTGCTTAGCACCCTCATTGGAGACGAGTAGGGGAGGTGGTATATGTATGCCTAAGATAGCTATAGCCTCGGAGAATGGCGGGGGACTAGACGACATAGTCGCGTCACGGTTCGCCCGAGCCCCGAAGTTCACCATAGTCGAGCTTGACGAGAAGGGCGGCATCGTCAACGTGAAAGTTATTGATAACCCGGGTGCACAGGCTACTGGCGGCGCAGCGATAAAGGCCATACAAGCGCTGATAAACGAGGGCGTCGACCTAGTCGTTGGGCCAGCGTTTGGGCCGAACGCGCAAGCAGTGCTAGCAGAGATGAATATTAAGAGCATGACTGCTCCGGCTGGGACAAAGATAAGGGACGTGGTTGAGCAGGCTAAAAAAGAGCTGGGCCTCGGCTAGAGCTTTATCTCAACTCTTTCTAGGTTTTCTTTGGCGTAGTTGTAGCCAGCGTCGAATGCCTTGAGGTTTATCTCTATCCACTTTGGCCTCACGCTTGTCTTGATGATCTCCTTCATCGTCTCCGGGTCTATTAGACCGGTTACGTAGCTGAAGACTCCTAGCATGAAGACGTTGGCTACTCGGTAGGTGCCTACCTTCTCCTCTGCAAGCCTAGTGAACGGTACTTTTAGTACCCGTGGCCAGGGCTTCGCTGGCTCATCTATGAACGTGCCGTCTAGTATTACTAGCTGGGCGTTTGGCTTCACGTACTCAGCGTAGCTATGCATCTGGTCCTTGTACATGAATATCGCTATGTCTGCTTTCCTCACCTTTATTATGTCCATCTCGGCCTCGCTCGGGAACACTATGAGGTCGCTACGAGAGAAGCCGCCGCGGGTCTCAGCGCTATACATCTCGCTGTTCACGACGTAGTAGCCTTTCTTGACCAGGGCCTTGCCCAGTAGGTACCCCGTGAGGAGTATGCCCTGGCCTCCCCTACCAGCTATTATTATCTCGAGGGTCATTGTTTACTCCACCTCCTCTCGGGTAGCTCGTTGCACCAGTCATAGTTGTAGACACTGCAAATGGACTCCATGTATCCGGGCTCGTCCTTGTCCACGAAGACTCCTAGCGTTATCTCGTTCTCCCAGTCGTACTTGATCTCCTCTAGGGTCTTCGGCTTCTTTACCTTCGAGACCTTTCTCAGCCTCTCGTAGAGATCTACCGGGCTCCTAAACCCTATGTGGCGGCCAAAGATCTCTGGGCATATTGAGAGCACTTCTATGAAGCGGAACCCGCGTCGCGGTAGTGCCCGCTTTATGGCCTCCTCTATGTGTACTGGGTAGTGTATGCTCCAGCGAGCCACGTAATTGGCCCCAAGGGCCGCTACTAGCCTTGCTACATCCATTGGTCTCTCCGGGTTGCCCTTAGGCGTCGTGGTGCTGTAGGCTCCGTGGGGGGTTGTCGGGGCTAGCTGGCCTCCCGTCAAGGCGTAGTTGAAGTTGTTGACCATTATTACGAGCATATCGAAGTTCCTGCGGGCGGCATGGAGTAAGTGATTGCCACCAATGCCCGCTAGGTCTCCGTCGCCGCTGAACACGACTGGTACTAGCTTGGGGTTGGCTAGCTTCACGCCATAGGCATAAGCTATTGGCCTGCCATGGGGCGTATGGGCACCGTCTAGGCGCACGTAGCCAGAGGCGCGCCCTGTACAGCCTATGCCGGTAACAAATACTAGCTGCTTCCTGTCAACAACCCCCTTGGCCTCTAGGGCCTTGACTGCTCGGAGGAAGGCTTGTAGCGTTATCCCTATGCCGCACCCGGGACACCATACGTGTGGAAGTCTCTCCGTTCTTAGGAGGTCGTCTACGCGGTGCCTATACTCTAGCTTGGGGACTTGGACGGTCATATTTCTACACCTGCTTTCTCGAAGTAGCCTAGTAGCTCATCTGGGCCTGGGAGCTCGGGGGTTAGGACGGGGACTAGCTCTATCTTCCTACCTGTTGGGCCAAGGATTCTCGCTATCTCGCGGTATAGCTGGCCAAGATTCATCTCGGCAACGATCACCCTATCAGCGTGCTCAACGGCCTTGCTGAGGCCCTCCTCGTCCAGAGGCCATATCGATACCGGTCTCCATAATCCAACCTTCTTGCCTTGCTTCCGCAGATCCTTGACTAGTGCTAGTGCTGAGCGGGCCAGTGTGCCGAAGGCAACTATGACCGTCTCAGCGTCCTCGGTATACCTCGCCTCGGAGCTGACGACGTGGTGCTTGTTCCTAGTTATCTTCCCCTCTAGTCTCCTAACGAGTCTCTCGTAGTTCTCTGGGTCAGTGGTATAGTATCCTCTCTCGTCGTGAGCAAGGCTCTCCGCTAGCACCGCGTAGCCCTCACCGTAGAAGGCCATTGGTGGGACTAGGTCGTCGGGGTCTGGCTTGAATGGCTTGAACTCGCCTGGCGGCTCCCGTGGCGGCTTGCGGTCAGCAACCTTTACTTCGCCTGGCTCATAGACCACTGCTAGCTCACGAGTATGAGCGATAACGGCGTCCGATAACACTATTGTTGGTACTCTCAGTCTCCACGCTGTGTCGAAGGCCTTGACTACTAGGTTGTAGGCCTCCTGTACGCTCCAAGGCGAGTACACTACTACCCCGTAGTGGCCGTGGCTAGCCCACCGGGACTGCATTACGTCACCCTGCCCCGTGCCCGTGGCTATACCGGTGCTAGGCCCCGTCCTCATGTTGTAGACAATGACTATTGGTGCCTCGAGCATCGCGGCAAGGCCCAGACTCTCAGCCATGAGGCTGAAGCCGGGCCCACTGGTAGCGGTCATAGCCTTGGCTCCAGCATAGGTTGCGCCAACGAGCGCGTTTATCGAGGCTATCTCGTCCTCTGCCTGGAACACGATACCGCCGTAGCTCGGGAGCTTCTCTGCGAGGTACTCGAACAGGTCACTAGCAGGAGTTATAGGGTAGCCTATGAATACGCGGAGTCCCGCGGCTATAGCTGCCTCAGCCATAGCCTCGTTACCAGTTAAGAACTCGCGCCTAGCCATGAGAACCATGCACCTCCGGGCGAAGCGGGGTCTAGCCCTTTATGACCTCGACCTCGTTTTCTCCCCAAACGATTAGGCCCTTGGGTACACCGTTGCTAGAAGGCTCTATCCTTATCACGAAGTCGGGGCAGCTGAACTCGCAGAGGCGGCAACCGATACAATCAGAGGGCTTCGTGACAGTCGTTACGCGGTAGCCTTTCTGGTTCTGCTTGTTACCAGTCACGAGGATCTTCTTGGGGCAGACATGGATGCAGAGGCCGCATTCCTTGCACCGATTGGCTAGAATAATTATGTCGTATGCGCGTCTCGGAGCCACTCATGCATCACCATGGAGACAGCGTCCTAGGGTTTTTCAAGCCATATGCACCACGCGTACGGGGTTCTCTCCTCCTCGCCGAGCCATGCCCGGGGATGGGTCTTGCTCGTGTAAAGACTGTGTTAAGGGGAAGGTTAAAACCTTCTACGTTGCTATGAGAGGGGGCCGGAATAACCGCATTGCTCGCAATATTCTCGAATATATGCAACCCTACAAGAAAATGAGGCCCTGAGAGCAGTGATGCCTCGTTGCGTGCTCGGCCTTCCTGAGCCTTATAACGGTGCTTATGGAATAGAGGATACTTATCTGCTCCCAGTATATCAAGGAGATAACTACATGACGATTAACGCTAACCAATAATAACCGTTGATAATGAATGGAACCACATGTAGGACTGGAAAAGGATGTGCTGAAACGTGCAACTAGGCCTAGGAATAATCGTAGCAATCATAGCCCTCGCAGCCGCTGCTGGCGCAGCCTACTATGTACAGACACAGCACGCAGCAACAACTACTTCGCATACACAGACACCCGGTACAAGCATACCAGTAACAACAAGCACGGCGCCGGCCACGACAGTGACTAGCCCGACCACTACTACAAGTGCCACGAGTTCACCTAGTCCAACGAGTACCACAACCAGAACAACTACGACACACACCGTAACCGCTACAGCGGCGAGCACGACAACGACTCAGACAACCACACTAGGACAAACCACTACAACAAGCACGACTACGTCCAAGGAGGAAGTACTAGAACCAACAGTCTTCCACACCTATCGCGAACTCCTGCAAAACTATAGCTATGCAAAGATACACTACAAGCTAGTAAATGGCTCAGAGACAACAGAGCTAGTACTTTCATACAGGGCCAGTAAGACGAGTAACGGGTACCGTGTAGACATAAACACTGCCCAAATAGAGAATGGCGAGACATCCTCAAACAACACCATAACAATATTCCTAGACAAGACCATGACGACAGTGACAAAGATAATAATGCCTGGTGGACAAGTCTACGAGGGCCAAATGGCTCAAATAG
>JALVKZ010000016.1 GCA_027033675.1 Pyrodictiaceae archaeon
CACCTTATCGGAGCGTGAGGGCAGAAATAAGACGAATAATTGAAGAAGAGGTGCCCTTTATCGAGGCCTACGTCAAGTGCCCCCTAGAGGAGTGCATTAAGCGGGATCCAAAAGGATTATATAAGAAAGCGCTACGCGGAGAGATCAAGCACTTTACCGGGATAAGCGACCCCTACGAGCCACCAGAGAACCCCGACATCGTCCTCGATACAGTTAATAACAGTGTTGAAGAGAATACTGAGAAGTTGCTAAGCCTCATACTTATGAGAATAGGGCAGTAAAGGTTTCTCTGCTTCTTTTATACCTCTCTAGGACTCTTTCTGCCGAGGAGAATCCTGTGAGGTGTAGTAACTAGTTGACTAGGAAGGTATTCGTCCTTGGCCTCGACTCCTTGCCTCCTAGCGTACTCTACACAGAGCTAGGTGAGCGCTACTTTCCCTACATCTCCCGTCTCGTAGCAGAGTCGCAGCGATATATTATGAGGAGCTGTCACCCACCAATAACAGTTCCTGCCTGGATGACTATGTTCACGGGCAAGACGCCTGGCGAGCTAGGCATCTATGGGTTCCGGCACCGCCGTCCCGGGGAGTTCAGCTACTACATAGTAAATAGCCGGAGCATAAGAGCAGAGACCATCTGGGACTGGGCGGGGAAGAAGGGGCTACGAGTAGGTCTCTACGGTGTGCCTCCGACCTATCCCCCGAGGCCTGTCCACGGCTTCATGGTCACGGACTTCACTACGCCGGGGCCTGAGAAGCCCTACACCTTTCCTCCATGGCTGAGAAAGGAGCTAGAGGCTGCAACGGGGCCTACAAGGTTCGACATAGTCTACCGTAGCCACGACAAGTCCCGGGTAGCCAGGGAGCTGCTACAGATGCTGGATAACCACCTGCGACAAGTAGAGTACCTTGCCACGAGGAAGCAATGGGACATATTCATACACGTGGAGATAAGCGTTGACCGAGCCCACCACGCTTTCTGGAGATACTTCGACAAAACCCACCCAAGATACGAGCACCACCCAGAGTACAGCAAGCTGATACCAGAGGTCTACCAGAGGATAGACAAGTGGTTCGAGAAACTACACAGGAAACTACCAAGAGACACTGTAATCGTTATAGCTAGCGACCACGGGATAAAAGCTATGAAGGGAGCCTTCCTCCTAAACCAGTGGCTCATCGAGCAAGACTACCTAAGGCTAAAAGTAGACCCGGTTGGACTGAAACGGGGTACCGACTTACGCGAGGACATGATAGACTGGGAGCACACCATAGCATGGGCGTGGGGAGGCTACTATAGCAGAGTATTCATAAACCTCAAGGGCAGGGAGAAGAAGGGGGCGATTGAGCCCAAGTACTACGAGGAGACACTAGAGCAGCTACGCAGAGACCTCGAGAAAATCAAGGGCCCCAGCAACGAGCAATGGATAAACAAGGCCTACCGCCCAGCCGAGATATACCCAGAGGTCAACGGAGACCCACCAGACCTCATGCTCTACTTAGACGACCTATGGTGGCGCCCAGCCGGGACACTAGGCTGGCCAACTAACTACCTAGAAGAAAACGACCGTGGACCAGACGACGCTGTACATGACTGGCACGGAGTCTACGCAGTCTACGACCCCGAGGAGACCCTCGAGAAAGGCAACCGCGGTGAGATAAGAATAGAGAGGATAAGAAGCCACCTAGAACAAATAATAACCCAGCACAAATAACGAGGACGGGGGAACAAGCCATGGCAGAAAAAGTAACTATAACAATAAGCAAAGAACTCTACGAGAAAGCAAAACAATTCATAGAGGAACAAGGCGGCTTTAACACAGTAGAAGAGCTAGTAGAGTTCCTATTGCAAGAGGCGCTAGGCTCGGAGGAAGAAGCGCAAGGGATGAGCAAGGAGGATGAAGAAAAGGTAAAGGAAAGGCTTAGAGCCCTGGGCTATATCTAGCTCGTTTCAGCGCGCTTAGTAGCAGTAACCGACCTAAAACAACGCAGTTTAGGCCTAGTCTCTCTACTCTCATCACTGTTTGGCCAATGACGCACCATAACCAATATTTTAGTCCTGGATAGCCCTGCCTACACTAATGTATAT
>JALVKZ010000017.1 GCA_027033675.1 Pyrodictiaceae archaeon
TTAGGGGCATGGATCATGAGTGCTTCTATAGAGTGGTGAGGCTCTATAACGTATACCTATGTGCGCCTGCGGCCCTAGCAACTGCTACATCTTATTCCAGGATAATTGGGGCTGATACTGCCCGGGCGGAGATTGTTGGAGAGACTATGCGTAGCAATGAGCTAGGCCAGTATGCTCCCTACTTCTCGGCAATACTTTACCAGGTCTCCTGAAGCCCCCATCTCGGCTTGCGGAGATAGAGACGCTGAGTTGATATATAGTGCACTGCTTATGCGCCGTACTTGTTCTGGTGGGCCTTTCCCTAGTTTTGGAAGCGCTTACCAGTAATCTTATAAACATATGTTTATGCTAGTAGCCCTTGGGGCTCTGAATGAAAGCCAGCATCGCGGGTAAGAAGATAGTGCTTCTCGCAGCCCTTCTCGGCGCTGCCCTGTTATCGATAGGGTTCGTGGCCCTAGCCACCGGGGAGAGGCACAGCGTAGTACTCAATACAGACAATGATGTCTTTGACTGGAGGCTAGTCGGCTCCATCGAGTACACCTATACTAATCCATGGGGTAGCAGTGCCACCATAGAGACTAGTAATGGCCCCATAACCGTTCATCCGGGGGATCGGGTCAAAATCGTTGTTAACGCCTCAAACCAGGGCTCTATATGGATTGGGCTAGGAGGCTTCATGACTATAGAGGACTTACCCGTCAAAGCGATATACGTTAACGATGTGCTCATGGCCAGTGACACGGTAATAGATGAGGCAAACATGCGCTACGATTCGTCAAGCCTAGCCTCAACTTTGAAGCTGGAGGCCATCCTCAAGCATGGAGAAGAGCAGGGGTGGGCTTATCTAGCAGTTGATGGGAACATTGTCGTAAACCGATACAATTATAGGGGGTACATCATTGTCTACGACATAGCTCCGGGCTCTACGAGCCTAAACCTGGACATGGAGAACCAATACCTAAGTGGAGCAGCGGAGGGTGTAGAGTGGAACAGCAATGTTATCGGTGTCGATGAGCTGCCACTTCTGCACGCACTTTTAGGCTAAAGAGGAGTATCCCTAGGGATCTGCAAGGGTTCTTCCTCGTTACTGCTTCCCAACTCTTTTGCATTGACTACGTAATTCAGTAGTGCCTAGTCATTGTATTTAATTCACTACTGGTTAGCTGGCGGGAACAAAGAGGAGAACAAGGCGCAACAGTTCCGTTACCGGATTAGTTACGGGGATAAAGCTTTTACTAGGCAGGCCTACTCTCCTCTCATCCCAGCAAAAGAGGTAAGCATACACAGTCATCGCTAGCAAATCCGGTGAACAAATGGGGAGGAAAGCCATGGAGATATGGGCTGAGGTATCTCCTAGCAAGAACCCGGCTAAGGTGGCCGCTATTGCGCGGAGTATACGCGGGCTCCCAGACGTGGTTAATGTACCGGAGGCGCCTCTAGGCAAGCCCAGCGCCCATGCCATCGCGGTAAGCTACCTTGTTGCCCAGGAGGCAGTGGCGCGGGGCGTTGCGAATATCAGGCTCCTAGACATAAACGCTAACGCGCTGCTAAGCCTCGTGGGCGCCGCCCAGCTACTAGGGCTACGCGGCGTAGTACTCCTCCAGGGCGATCCCCCGAGATACGGGAGGCCAGTGGCGGAACTCAGCACTGAGGCTGCAGTGAAGCTCGTTAGGTCCAAGGGGCTCCGAGTAGAACTCGGCGCGATACTGAGCCTAGCAAAGCCCGTGGAGGAGCAGGCAAAGAGGCTCGCCCAGCCCATAGACTTCTTCCTCGCCACGAGGCTCTGGTCGCCCCGGCAGCTCGGAGGCGTGGTGCAAGAAGCCCGGAGACGATGGGGCAAGAGAATAATACCATACATAGTAGTAGCAGAGGCTGATAACCGCAAACTCCTCTACGAGGCACTAAGGGGCCACCAACCAGTATACGAGCCCGAGGACCTACCCAAGGTCATAAAGGAGCTAATAGGCCTCGTGGACGGTGTCCTCGTCTCCTCACCCTTCTCCGAGAAAACACTAAGAGAAGCACTCAAAGCAGCCAAGGAAGCCAGAGAAGAACTAGTAATAGGAAAGAAAGCGATCAGGGACT
>JALVKZ010000018.1 GCA_027033675.1 Pyrodictiaceae archaeon
TAGATGATGCCCTGGGTGCTGTAAGCGGTAACATAGTCCCGGCAGGGTTTAGGGGTATTCTGTACTGGTTGCAGAGAATAGAGTACTTATTGGGCTTCAGTATTGGGAGATTCTTTGCCGACAAATTTCTTGGAGCTAACCCAGTGCTCTCCGGGGCCTTCTCAGCGTTTAGGGCACCGATCCTAAAGACAATAGCTGGCTCGTTGAGAGGTGTGCCCGAGGATAACCTGGCAGAGGACTTTGACCTAACGCTTGCTGTCTGGAAGAAAGGGTATAGGACAGGCTATGAAGAGAACGCTGTAGCGTACACGATTGTCCCGAGAAGTCTCCGTGACCTCTATAGGCAGAGGATTAGGTGGTATAGTGGGGGGCTCCAGGTAATCATTAAGCATTTGCGCAGCCTCGGGGTAAGGAGACATGTATCTTCAAGGATAAGGAGACTAGTATTGTTTGATACGCTTCTGACCGAGTATTTCCTCCCATTACTCCATGTTTCTGGCTACCTTCTCATAGCTGCTATACTCCTCGCCTATCTCTTCGGATTAAACCTCTTAGCTATCCCTCTGCCCCTATTCCTGGCAGCATTCATCTCCGCGCTTATCGCTGTAGATATTCTCGGCGCTCTTAACGTAGTCGCTGCCTTTGCCCTGGTATGCGGCGCGAGAACTGCAATAAAGTCGGTACCCTATGCCCTCGTCTATGTAGTGTTCTATATACCCCTCTTAGCAGTAGCTAAGGTTGACTCGATAATACGGATACTCAAAGGAATTACTCCCTCATGGTACTAGGCGCACGGCGTAACGATATTAGTGCCATGGCGGTATGTATGGTGCTCTCTCAGAGTTATAGAGCTATAGAGTGGTAGGTAGGAGTTTCTTTTTACTTGTTCGATAGAGTGCCTAGAATACCTTAATATTCTCTAGAAATGTCTTTTAGAAGCAGGTTCGGAAGAGAATATCTGTGTGACAAAAACTACGCGCAGCATGGGAGTCCTGTATTTGTACACGCTGAATGGTGGATGTATTGAGAAGCTTCCTTGTGCTTAGCGTGATCTCTCTGCTATTGCTAGCACTAGCTGTGCCTCTGCTCGGAGGGCCAGCTAGCGCTAGGGGCCCGTACCGCGTGCTCGTTGTCGCGAGCGATATTAGTGACATAATATGGGCTCATATACTCAGCGTGGAGTTTGAGCATATCGGGGTCAATGTTTCCATTAAGGTAGCTTACATTGGTAAGGATAACCCCTCCGCCTCTACGGTTAGGGAGAGGCTCAGTGATATAGGCTTCCTATGGAAGTATGATGCTGTGCTCCTCCCTGACATTAATAAGGAGTTTACTTGGGGAGGTAAGCTAAGGAAAAGCGAAATCGATGCCCTGCGACTATATGCTAGGAGGGGGCACTTGGTCCTCTTCGGCTTGAATACCTTTGTTCAGCACTGGTACCCCGTCCTTGAGCAAATGTGTGGTGTGAGAACCGTGGGGCTTGAAGGAGGCAGTACTGATACCCCTATGCTGGATATAGTTGTTAATGGCACTGTGTATCACTACAACGATACCTTTGGGGCTGTGCTGGCCTCGCCTACTGGGTGTAAGGTGGTAGCTACTTTCCACGGTTATCCCTATCCCGCTATATGCGTGAATAGGTATGGAGAGGGCTTAGTCGTACTAGCTGCTTTTAACGTTGTTAAGGCCGTTGTTGCCCAGAAGGATGGAGCCAATATAGCCGCGCTACTAGCTAGGATCCTGGCTAAGCAGCTAGCTAGTATTAGGCCACTGCCACCACCTACTAGCTATGTTGTAGGCGAGCGGCTAAGGAGTGTTCTCTTATCGCCTTATTATGCGTTGATAGGCCTGGCTAAGAGGATTGGTGGGGGGATACTAGGCTACTCGGTAGCACTAGTAGTTGCTGCTCTGCTTACCTATGTAGCATTGCTTGCTCTATCAATGCTCTGCTTGCTTCCCAGGAGGCTCCGCGTCATAGTAACTAAGCCGCTGGCTAGGCTAACCGAGCCCTGGGAAAAAGAGTTACACGTTCTAAAAGTGATCCGGGACGAGGAACCCATTAGCGCTAAGGCCTTATCGGCG
>JALVKZ010000019.1 GCA_027033675.1 Pyrodictiaceae archaeon
CTGCTAGGTCGTATATTTCGGCTAATCTAGCTAGCTGATGTAAATGCCTATTTAGCTTCTGCTGGCGTGCTGCTAGGTTTTCTCTACCAGGATATTCTGCTCTGAAGTGACTAGTGACAGAGTCAACTATGACTAGCTTGATGTTCTCCTTTGGAACTAGGTTAAAGAGTTCATCAACTATGGCCATTTGGTGATCACTATTTATTGCGCGTATGTAGAATATGTTAGCCATTACCTCGTCGGGGTCAAGGCCCCAACGCTTAGCCATGTTCTCTATGCGTTCCCAGCGGAAAGTTCCCTCGGTATCTATGTATACAGCCTTAGCTACTGCATCGCCTGTGCTCAGTCCACCTTTTTCCTGTGGTAATTGCACATTTACTGCTAGCTGGTGACAGATCTGTGTCTTACCGCTACCAAATTCGCCGAAGAACTCTGTTATCATTCGAGTCTCAATCCCGCCTCCAAGTAGGTCATCGAGGTTACGGCTCCCTGTCGTAATCTTTCTTGCCGTTAATCTCTCCTTCTTTATTTCTAGCGCTGTCTTGAAGCGTATATCAAGGGCCTCGCGTGCTGCCTTGATTATTCTCTGTGCTGTTGTTAAGGGTATTCCCGCTGCCGCACTTAGTTCTTGGGGCGTAGCTACTGCTATTGCCTCTAGGGTTCCGTATCCTGCCTCTATTAGTTTATTAGCTGTAGCTGGACCTACTCCTGGCAAGTCTGTAATGGTCTTGATTTCCTTTTTTGCCATACCTTTCTAACCCGTGGTTGAGAGGGGGGAGTAGTACCCTTATATACTACTCTTTACCTGGCCGAAACTATTCTATTACTACGTGGAGACGACCGTAAACTCTAATCTTATATTCCCCTTGACTATGCTAAAACGTCTAGGTAGTAAGAGATATAGACCTCAATGGTGCAACATCTTGAAAGCACTTCTCATTCATGCAAAGGAGTTCTATTACAGGGCGCGATCAAAAGCCATAGCTGATGCAGAAGAGCTGGGAGCAGTCCCCGAGACACTTCACCTTGAAAATGTCTTAGTGGCTTTTACAACAGTTGAAGAAGTAGATGCACAAGCCCCCTCTGATATTGCTGAGAAAGCAGCTCTAGACATAGATGACGTAGTGAGAAGAGTTGGAGCCAAGAACGTCCTTATATATCCCTACGCTCATTTATCGAGCAAGCTTGCCCCAGGCCACGTAGCGGTTAAGATTCTGAGAATGCTATCAGAAAAACTAGCCGATATTGCTAAGGACTCCTATACTGTATATAGAGCGCCATTCGGCTGGTATAAGGAATTTAAGCTACATTGCTTAGGCCACCCATTATCTGAACTATCCAGGTCATACACGCCACAGACGATTACTAGGCCAAAGATAGAAAAGAAATACTTCGTGCTAACACCGAGTGGCGAGGTATATGAACCTGAAGAATATCTCGGAAAAGCCCCTAAGGAAATGAAAATACTAATAGAGAAAGAAGCCCTCGGAAAAGAGATAGGAGAAGTCGCGAACCCAGTTAACGAGCTCTGCTCAAAATTTGGCTTTGAATGGGAGCCTATGGGAGACTATGGACACATGAGATACGAGCCACATGCATCTCTCTTAATCGACGCCGTATCGGAATACGCATGGCTACTAGCACGAAGCCTAGGAATACCCGTCCTCAAGATAAGAGGAACAAACATGTTTGACCTGTCCTCTAAACCAGTTTATGAACACGCCCAGCTCTATGGAGACAGACTCTACGAGATTTGGACCGATAGAAAGCATCTAGTTCTAAGATACGCTGCTTGTCACCAACAATTCGCGATGTTAAAAGACTACGTGCTAAGCTACCGGGACCTACCCCTTGGAATGTTCGAGGTAGCAGATAGTTACCGGTTAGAACAAAGCGGCGAAGTAACCCTCTGCTTTAGGCTAAGAAGATTCTACATGCCAGACCTCCACATTCTCACAAAGAGCCTTGAGGAGGCTGTAAAAGTAAGCGAGAAGCTACAAGAAGTAATCCACAGAGAAGCTAAAAAACTAGGACAGGAATATTATGCAGTATATAACGTAACCGAAGACTTTTGGAAGGAAAAACGGGACTTGTTACTAGAGCTAATAAAAAGGGATGGAAAACCAGCTTTGATAGCACTATATCCCGCTGGCATATATTACTGGGTCGTTAATGTTGAGTACCATATAATAGATTCTGCTGGTCGCCCCCGCGAGATAGCGACATACCAATTTGATATAGGTAATGCGAAAAGATTCGGAATAAGATATGTTGACGAGAATAACGACGAGAAATACCCAGTCATTATACATACAGCTCTCATAGGCTCGGTTGAACGCTACATATACATGGTATTCGACTCCGCGGTAAAGACGGAGCAAAAAGGCCAAACACCCTATCTACCGACATGGCTTGCTCCAATACAGGTTAGATTAATACCACTTAACCCAAAGGACGAGAAACAGCTTGGCCTCGTAGAGAAAACCGCTGCACTCCTCGAAGAGAATCTTATAAGAGTAGATATAGATGATAGAGATTTGAGCCTCGGAAAACGTATAAGGGATGCAGCAAGAGAGTGGATACCCTATATAGGTGTAATAGGTGCACGAGAAGTTGAGACAGGGACTATAAACGTTACAATACGTAGAACTAATGACAGAGTAGCGTTAACACCAGAAGAACTACTACAACGAGTAATAAGTGACATACGTGGATATCCACGAGTACAACAAACGCTTCCACGCTACGTATCCCAGAGACCAAGCCTAGTATACTTGGAGAAGAGCATCGTCCTTAGACAAGAAGAGGCAACGAAATAACTAAATTAAAATTAAATGAATATAGAGGGAGGCATCAGCACGCTGAAGGGCGCTCATACCATCTATTACTCGCTACAGGGGTTCATTCATCACATGCCCATATACAGGTTCCGTGTATAACAAGTATTTAAACATGATATCCTTTTACCTTATGCCTTAATGATTGGCACCAATACTTGAACAGGGAAGGACCTTGTGCGGGATAGTTGGCGTTACTGCTGACCCCGACCAAGTACCTAATGTAATGCCGATGCTAGTACAGGGGCTTAAACGATTAGAGTACCGTGGCTATGATAGTGCTGGCTTTGCTTTCATAGAGTGCGGCTCTTATAACTTGAAGGTATTTAAGAATAGGGGTAAGATAGATGAGGTCGTTAACCAATATATGGTCTCTAATTATTGCGCTGTAGCTGGCATAGCTCATACGCGCTGGGCAACCCATGGGGAGCCAAACCAAGTTAATGCTCATCCACATCTGGACTGTGATTCTGAGATAGCAGTAGTCCATAATGGTATAATTAAGAATTTTGCAGAGCTACGAGAATGGCTTGTAGAGAAAGGACACCAGTTTAGAAGTGATACTGATACAGAGGTTGTAGCGCACCTCCTAGAGCACTTTAATAGAGAGGAGAACGACTTCTTTACCGCGTTTAAGAAAACATTACAGATGATAGAGGGCGCATACGCTCTTGCAATCATATACCGTGGCGAGCCTAGTAGAATATACTTTGCTAGAAATGTTAGCCCACTGCTCATTGGATTAGGTATAGGCTTTAACATGCTGTCGAGCGATATCCCATCAATGCTGGCCTATACTAGGAAGTTCATTGTACTTAATGACGGAGAGTATGGGTACATCGAGCCCTACAAAGTCTACATAGAGAGAGATGGAGAACTAGTTGAGTGGAGACGAAGAGTCACAACAATCACTTGGAGCTTAGAGGATGCTGAGAAAGGCGGTTATCCTCACTATATGTTGAAAGAGATTATGGAGCAGCCGAGAGTACTTTACGAGACCTATACGGGGCTCGTCTCTAGTAACGAGGTGGAGAAGGCAGCAGAACTCCTATTAGGCGCGAATAAGATATTCATAACGGGCGCTGGAACTAGTTACCATGCTTCATTAGTGTTTATGTATTATTCATCGCTTTTCGCAAAAGAGCCTGTTATACCGTTTATTGCAAGCGAGTATACGACCTATAGTAGGCTAGCAGACGAGAACACAGCCTTAATAGTTGTGAGCCAGAGTGGTGAAACAATAGATAGTTTGCAAGCCCTTAGAGCGTTTAAAAACAGAGGAGCAAAGATCATAGCAATATCGAATGTTATAGGTAGTTCTATTCCACGTGAATCAGATAGAACCATATATACCAGAGCAGGGCCAGAAATAGGAGTGGCAGCAACTAAGACCTTTCTTACACAAGTGCTTGCATTAACATTCCTGGCTCTACGCCTTGGAGTAGATAAAGGGATTATTACTAAGAGTGAGTACAGAGAGCTTATTGAGAGACTTAAGAAAGCAGGAGAGGCTGCATCCATCTCTATTGAGAAATCTTCTAGGATTATTGAAAGACTCGTTATGAAGCTCAAAGAGAGTAGAAATATGTATATTCTTGGGAGAGAGCTAGGCGTGCCACTTGCTTATGAAGGGGCCCTTAAGGTGAAGGAAGTCAGCTATATACATGCCGAGGCTTACCCTGCCGGAGAAAGCAAACATGGTCCAATAGCTCTTGTAGAGCCCGGGTTCCCCGTTGTATTCCTGGGTACGCCTCCATTAGAGAACCTTAAGGAGAAACTCCAAGGAAACGTTATGGAGATGAAGGCTCGTGGTGCAAGCACAATCATTATTGGGGTGAAAGGATATGAGGACATTAGGGGAGCAGATATCGTCATTAATACTGGTGAGTGGAGCGAGCTATTAGCACCATACGCTATAACGCCGCCCCTTCAGCTTCTTGCTTATAGACTTGCAGTGATACTTGGAAGAGACCCTGATAAGCCGAGGAACCTAGCTAAGACCGTTACAGTTGAGTAAATTGTACAAATAGTTATAGTCATGGTTTTATGAATAATATTGAAGGAAGCTAGCTATAGTATAGTTGAGGGGTAAGCCTTGAAAGGAATCATATTAGCTGGTGGCTCGGCTAAGAGACTAAAACTTGTAATGGGTAGGGATGGGTCTCGATCCTTACTAAGGTTTCCTCGTGGCAGACTAATAGATATACACATGAATACTATGCTAAAATATTTTGATAGCGTTATAGTCGTCTCAAATGATAACTTAGTCGCAAATTACTGCAATAACATAGGGGAATGCATCTTCGTTGAGCAACGAGTAAGAGGTATAGAGGGAGCATTATGCTCTGCGCTTGCATCTAGTGCCGTGACTGGTGAGAGACTCGTAACGATACTCTATGGCGATATATATTCAGAAGATGCAATGATTTCCTCCCATATAGCCAAAGTATTTCGGGACTACGAGCCCTTGATCACGGTTACAAAGCCAGTCGTAATGAGGGGATCATTTTTACGGATAACAGTTGACCCCATAGATCAGCGCGTGATGAGTATTGGTCAAGGCCCATACGTGTTCGCAGGCTTACTGACTATAGACTCGACTGTGCTACGCGAGCTATTGTGTAACAAGGGGAGAAGGTTTCATGATGCTATGGGAGAGATTGGAGTCAAAGGGCTTAGAGCTGATATATGGATTGGAGAATGGGTTGATCTGGATACACCCTGGGACTATTTGCTAGCCGTACGCCTTGACTTAGAGAAGATAAAAGATGTTATAATCGAGAAAGAAGCTAATGTATCTGGCACTGCAGTAATAGAGGGGCCCGTGTACGTAGCAAAGGATTCACGTATAGACTACTATGCTGTCATCAAGGGCCCGGTATATGTAGGTAATGGTGTCCTCGTGGGCGCGCATAGCTTTGTTAGAAACCACGTAGCTCTCTTTGATAACTCGATCATAGGTGCTTATACAGAGATAAAACGAAGCATTGTATACACTAAGGCAAAGATAGGCTCGCATAGCTATATAGCTGATAGTGTTATCGGGGCACACGCCTCGTTAGCCCCTTATACTGTTACAACTAACATACCTTATGGCGAAGTAAGCGATGAAATCAAATTAACGTCGACGCAGCCCCTAGAGGCGCTAAAAATAGGCGCGGTAATACCTGCACACTCTAAGACAAGACCTCACGAGGTTATAGAGCCAGCAACAATTTACGGAGAACAGTAGAGAGTTTTGGGGCTCAGCGCTTTGGCCCTTCTTCACTATATTTTAGATCAGGTGCCCGGCCCTAGCTAGGGGCCGGGATATTAGAACCTTCATAGCCCCTATTTTCGGATACATAGCTTATTTCTAATAAGGGCTTCCGTTACTCCCAGCTTTTCCCGGGATGGG
>JALVKZ010000020.1 GCA_027033675.1 Pyrodictiaceae archaeon
CCCCGTGAACGAGAACAAGGTGTACTTGACGCGTAGCTCGCGCGGCCACTTAGCAGCCTTGCTACGTGCCTCTTCCCATAGGGATAGGTGGCGGCGTGGGAGGAAGACTATTACGTCGCTTATCCACCTGCTTAGCCTCGTCATAGTGTCTGAGAGAAGGGTGGTCACCCTTTCTTTTAGCTCGGGGCTCGACAAGACAATGCTTGGGGGCACTTCGTAGCAGCAAGCGGGGTATTCTTCGGCTCTGTCATAGGGCACTAGTATTAGTAGGTCGCTGAAATAGTACCACTCTATCCCCTTGGGGGCATTATCTCCCCATAGGCCTAGTCTTCGCAGAACCCCTCGCGTCTTACGGGATGTTGGGCTCCTCGTGTAGGGCTTCACGTTGCTGCAGGGAGTTACTAGAGCTATCCTTGAGCGTGGCACATGGTTTACGAGTAGCCAGCTCCACCACTCACTTACCGCAGGGTGGCTGAATGCCTTCTCGCCCACGAGGCCTGGGTCGAGGCCATTGTGGTGGCGTGGCACGAGTGTCCCGTCACCGTTCTTCCTTATGCTGAACCGGCTAGGCTTAAGCTCCTTGCTAGCAGGTTTTGGTAGGGCTTCTATGCTCACTGCCTCTCGCCCGGCGAGGCGGTATTACCAGATAAGGTTTCCCTAATAAAAGGATTAAGGCGCCAAGAAGGCTTATGTACAGGTATAGGAAGAGGGCAGAAAGAGAACGCTAAAGCTATCAGAGAAAAACAGGGCTCAGTAAGTGCCTATGCTGAACACGGTCTCCTCGGGGGCTAGCGCCGAGCGCTGCTCGTTCAGCGAGAGGAATCCAAAGCTCGCTAACACGGCGCCGAGCAACGCCAATGCCTTAGCTATGGCTTCTGTCCCGCCGATCTTCTGTATAACGTTGTGGGCTGCGGCGTTTGCCCAGGAGACTCCTCCCCAGTCAATTACTGTCCCAGAGGCCGTGTTAGCAGCGCTATCTATGCTACCAGCACCAGCTACAGCGAGTAACCAGGAGACAGCCAGCAGCATCGCCGCGGCCTTGAGAGCGGTGTTATTTGCCTCCGAGCCAAGCATCCAGATAGCAACGATACCTAGTGCGAAGTACAATAAGAGGAGTATTCCACCTGCCCCTTGTAGGCCGGAGAGACTTGCAACATAGGTACCACTCAGTATTCCCGCTACCCCCAGAAGGCCTATCAACCCAACCATGCTTAGATGACTCTTACCCGTCTCTGAGCCATAGGAGAGCCAGCCAGCAGCTGTTATCACTGCTGAGCCCGGGCCCGCGAAGGGGGCAGATAAGTAGCCTATGCTTAGGAGTAATTTACCATATCTCTGCAAACCACGCTCCCCAGAACCTATGTATAGTTGTCCACGATGAGCCTAGTGGCTTAGGAGATAGTAACACCACTAAGCTATAGAACCCGTGCCACCGGGTAAGAGGACAACTAGCTAGTTAGGATAAATTAGATGATTAAAGATTCATGGAGGATAATCCTTGATGGGAAAGAAACCATTGTATCCCAGGTCTTGTCCTATTAGCCCGGTCGTCCTGCACGGGTTGCATGGAGCCAACAAGCAACATAGTGGCCTGGCTCCGCCTCAACTAGTGGCGGCTCCTCGTTATCACACTTGTCCCTTATAGCTGGTGTCTGGTCATAGGCTACGCAGCGTGGGCGGAACCTGCACCCCCTTGGGAGGAATACCGCGCTCGTTACCTCGCCTTTTATGGGCACATTTCTTATCCTAAGCCTATTCCTTGGATCAGGCTCGGGCACTGCTGCCATAAGTGCACGGGTATAGGGGTGGAGAGGCTTAGCTATCACTGTATCCGTTGGACCCATCTCAACTATTTTGCCGAGATACATTACTGCTATGCGGTCGCAGACGTGGCGTGCAAGCGCTAGGTCATGGGTAATGAATAGCTGGGCTAGGCCATGCTTCTCCTTTAGCTCGAAGAGGATCTCAAGTATCTCTGCGCGTATAGAGACATCGAGCATCGAGACCGGCTCATCCGCTACAAGGAATCGGGGGTTCAGCAGCAGGGCCCTAGCTATAACGA
>JALVKZ010000021.1 GCA_027033675.1 Pyrodictiaceae archaeon
TGCTAGACAAGTAGCTATAAGAGGGTATACTTCTGGGCAAGTAAGCCTCGCCCAATAAACCAGGAATCTAGCCAACCAAAACCAAATTATAAGTTACGGCGTGAAAAGCTATACTTAATATTCTCTCTAAGATAGATGGATGTATTGCTATAATGTAATCGGAGGCAAAAATTATATAGTATGTTTGAACCATTTTCATATAACTTGAAACAAGCTAGCCTGCTCTCTTTATCATCTCTGGCGTGGCTATTAGTGTTAGTGTATCTCTTACCTCTCTCATTGAGCGTATGTGCTCTGTTACTATCCTTGCTAGCTCGTCAACTGTCTTTGCCTCTATCCTTGCTACTAGGTCGTAGATTCCTGGCACCGATAGTATCTCTGTCACGTTCTCAACCTTTATGAGTCTTTCCGCTACTTCCTTCTCCCTTCCCGGCTCAACATTCATGAGTACTAGTGCTACTGCTCGAGGCCCGGTCTTTTCGAGTGCTTCTAGTGCTGTGAAGGCTAGATCGGTTACAGTTACTACCTTGGTTGCTCTTGTCTCCGGGTCTACGGCTATTAGTCTCATTACCTCGTTTTCCTCCATTATCTCTGCTGCTGCTCTTGCATCGAAGCTTATGGGTACTCGTAGTGCTGCTTTCCTGGCATAGCTAGCTATCTTAGCGTTGAGCAGATCCTCTTCCCGTGTCAAGGCTTCTAGGAAGTCCCACTCGCGTAGCACCTTGAGCTCCTCGCCCTCACGTATGAAGACCTCTGTTACACCGTTAGCCTCCATTGCCTTGGCGGCTGCTAGTAGCGTGGCATCACTTGGCAGGATTACTGGGTTCCTTGCTCTAGCCTCTATCGTGGCTACTCCGAACGGTATTTGTCTCCATAGCTTGAACGCGATGTGCCTCGGCTCTACTACACCCTGTATCTTGTTGCGGTAATCAACTACTGGTAGGAAGCGTACACTTTCCTTCTTCATTGCACGGAGTGCTTCCTCCACGGTGTCATCAACCCTTATGACCACGGGGTCTGTGACCGCGTACTCTGCCAGCGTTGCCTTGTCAAGGTTTACTCCCTCAGCGACAGCCTTTACTAGTCTACGGAAGCTTAGCACTAGTGCTGGTCTCCTCTCAGCATCGGTTGTTACTACTCCGAGTAGCTTGTTTGCTAACATTACCTCTGCTGCTTTCCGTAGTGTCTGGTCAGCGGCCATGAGTGGGAGATGCTTGGCCTCCATTACGTCTCTCACGAGGAGCGCCACTGGTCTCACCCGTGTAGAACTAGTTTAGAAAAACTTAGTATAAGAGGCCGCTTCTACAAAAGCATTGCTCACTTCGCTTCCTCGAGGAAAACAATGATGATAAATAAACCCTGGATTAATATAATGACCGCTCGGTAGCGATAGAACACCAAACAACCCTTTGCCCGGAAAAGCTAGGGTTCCCTGGGAGGGGAACAGGCCACGGTAGGAACAATCCTCCTAAGTGTGTGGGGTAAAGGAGGGGTAGGTAAATCAACGATAGCAGCTGCGCTGGCCTTGCTAGTAAGGCAGCACTATCATAGAGTGCTGCTGGTCTCAACGGATCCTACTCCCTTGGCTAGGCAGCTCCTATGCCGAGACAATGAGTGCGGGGGCATAGAGGTCAGGGAGCTGGGCGAGGATGAGGTTAAGAAGCTCTGGGTTGAGCGGTTCGGGGACGAGGTCTACGAGGTAATCTCCTCCTTTCTCCCTGTTGAGCGCTGGATAATAGACTACGTGGCGGGTGCTCCGGGGATAAGCGACCAGTTCATGCTCTACTATATCTACGAGCTAGCCAGGAGCAATAACTACGACGTCATAGTATGGGACACCGTGGCGGCTGGTGCTAGTCTCCGCTTACTACGCCTAGAGAAAGAGTTCTATACACATATGGGCGATGCTGCCCGCCTATACCTCCGGGTCCGCTCAGCGCTTGATAAGCTAAGGAGGGGAAAGAGAGACCCCCTAGAACTGATAAACTCGTGGAGAGAGCTAGCAGAGAACATACTCTCCCTGCTTTCATCGAGTTCCCATAGGGCAGTTATCGTCT
>JALVKZ010000022.1:0-819 GCA_027033675.1 Pyrodictiaceae archaeon
GATGAGGGACTCGGCAATCGGCTTATCTCTAGGAACGTGAGTTCTCGCATCTATTATTGATTTATGCTTTAGAGACCAGAAGAGATAGCGTAGCTCTATTATACCCTTGTCGGGGTAATCTATAGCATTAATGCTCATTAGGTAAACCTCTCCCTCAGTTTCACCTATGAGAGCTTTTGTGAAATCTATTATGTCGCCCTGTCTCTCCAGCACCACCTCATACCTGCTGGATTCAACTTGTTTAAGCTCTAATTCCTTATCCTTAAATTTCAACCTCAGACTCAAGTCTCTCAGCCTCAATTCTTTCGCGTTTGAGGAGCTTTACGATAGCCTCTATGATGGCATCAGGTCTCGGAGGACAACCAGGTACGTAGACGTCTACCGGAACTACTTTGTCGGCTCCACCGATAACGCTGTAGCTATGCCGAAACGCGTGCCCGCTTATCGCGCAAGTACCTACGGCGATAACGTACTTAGGGTTAGGGGTCTGCTCATATAATCGCTTCAGCCTCTCGGCTGCCTTTTTGGTCAAGGCACCCGTCACGATAATGATATCTGCATGGCGTGGATTAGGGGCCAGCTTTACTCCGAAACGCTCTGGATCATAGAGAGGAGTAAGAGCTGCTAAAACCTCGATGTCGCAACCATTACATGCACCAGTATTGAAGTGTAGTATCCATGGCGACCTTGAAATAAGCCTAACAGTGTGCGGAGGTTTTTCTCTCCCGTTTTTCTCCATACTATCCCCATTTTCAATATTTTTACTATCTCTTTTTGATAACATGTTACCCGGCTCTGAGCGGGTCAAGGAAGCATCGC
>JALVKZ010000022.1:829-2057 GCA_027033675.1 Pyrodictiaceae archaeon
CACGAAGCCAGTACCTAAGAGCATAGGCTGCTGCAAGGAATAACGCGGTAACTAGTATTGCTACAGCTATCGGGTTTAACGCAGCTTCAGCTAGGGCTATTATTACTGTTATTTCTCCCGGGAAGAGAGCAAAGACAGGTGCACCTGCTAGGCTTAGAGCTGTAACAAACCCTATGAATGCTGTTAACGGCATTGTTTTCGCATAAAGACCCATATCCCGTATATCATCGCTTCCCGCTTGTTTAGCCAGTATCGATGCTAAGAGGAAGAACAAGGGCTTCACAATTCCGTGAGCAAACATTATGTATAGCGCGCCTGCTGCGGCAAGCCTACTAAGGCTCACCAGCCCCGCGTACATGAAGCCGCCATGGCTAATACTGCTATAAGAGGCTATAAAGCCTAACCGACGTGCTAGTAGTGCCGCTAACGCTCCTACGATTGCTGAAGTAGCACCAAGCCAAAAACCGGTAAATGCAACGCTTTGAGGCAGATTGAGCCACTTAATACCGTGTAGTAGTCTATAGAGGCCGTATGCTCCTGCACTAGTTACTATACCTGAGATAACAGCGGCGCTTGAGCCAGGTAAAGAGGTGTATGTCCTGGGAAGCCAGGTATGAAAGGGAAACACTCCAAGCTTTATTGCAAAAGCTACCAATATAAGCGAGAAAGCTATGAGCCCATAGCCTGTCCCGAGTACCGATGAGCCGAAGATCGTTGCTTTTTCTGATGCAAGTATACCCATCGCGACTAAGAGTAGTAGCGAGCCAGCATGCATATATATGAAGAATTGTATCGCAATTCTTTTATCCCAGAGGTATACTAGGAAGGACGATGCCAGTAGCATTAGTTCCCAGAAGATGTAGAATAAAGGTAGGCTATAGGCATAGGCTAGCCCTATCATGGTAAAGTGTATAGACGTTATCGCTAGTCCGAGCTGTTCTCTTTCCTCGTTCAGCGTCCTGGCAGCTACGAGAGCAGCTGCAGAGACAATTCCGCTGAGTAGTACTAATAGAACAGATGCGCCATCAACCGCTATGCACATAGGTAGGCTTAGTTGCTTTAACCAATAGTAGCAGCAGGATCCTCCCTTGTAGCCTAGTATTCCTAGTAAAGTAGACAAAATAATGAGTATCACGGTTGCTCTTAGCTTATCGTAGATGCTTGTCACTATGGCCGAAAACGCCGCCATCATAGAGGCTACGAACCATATCAGGGTGTTTAACATCCC
>JALVKZ010000023.1 GCA_027033675.1 Pyrodictiaceae archaeon
CCTTCTTAGCCTCGTAGAGCAGCTGCAACACCTTGCTCAAGGCCTCGTAAGCCGCCTTCGCCTCAACATAGGCCAGTACCCTGGGAACAAAATCTGGGTCCACGCTCCTACCAGCCACGAGATCAGACACATGAACCCACTCCACCCGCAAACCACCCCTCTGGCTTGCGTGCTCGTTAGCCAGTTGTTAGAATACTAGCGCCAGAAGCTTATAAATCTTGCTAACGAGAATCGCTAGTACGCGGGTGAGAGGCGCGTGCCTGGCGCAATAGGAATAGTCAAGCTGAGAGAACGGAGAGGCGGTAGGGGCCACGTAAGCTACGAGATAACAATACCGAAGGAGCTAGTAGAGCTCCTAGGCTGGAAGACGGGGGACAAACTACTCATAGAGCTTGTTGAGAAGGATGGCAGGAAAGCGATACTCGTCTACAAGCCCTAGGAAGGGCGGCCCGCGGGAATGATGAGTGGATTCCCATCGGATCCGTGAAGAGGAGCAAGGACGCTGACCCTGAGCCCGCGGGCCATTTACCAGAATAGCTGCGTGGCCGTGGATAAGCTTATCGCTGCGTAGAGGCTAGGAGCCAAGAAGTAAACTAGTAACCGAGAACGTTGACTATCTCTATACACGGGCTAGGCCGTGGATGCTGCTATGCTCCCCCGAGCAGCTAGAGAGCTACGAGAAAAACACAACGACATAGCCAGGCTATTCTACAAAGCCCACCTCGAGGGCAGAGGCGATAAGGCATCCGAGATCCTCGCAGACTGGCTACTAGGCGAAATAGACAAGAAAGAAGCACTAAGAAAACTAAAACAACTCCTAGGAGAAGAATAGAAAAATAAGCTAGCCCATTGTTATATAGAGGCCAACTAGTCCTCTATAGATGGGTGTGGGTTTTTCTTGGAGAGTTCTATAGCCCTATATATGGGTAGCGAGCTGTGCCTTCCTACTACAGGGGTAGGCGTAGCTACTGTTTCTGGGTAGACGAGGACCTACTCATAGAGCTGGATAGGGTTGTCGATGAGATGGGCTATAGGAGCCTATCCGAGTTCTACAGGGAGCTAACAAGGGAGATAGTGGCGAGCTACAAGGCAGTACGTAAACTTGGCCTTAGGGGCCAGGAAGCCAAGCCATTCATACTCGAGTACGTAAAGGAGAAGCTACTAGGCATACTCAAGGCGAGGAAGAGGAGAACACAGCGCTAGACAACAGGGTTAGCTTAACTACCCGGGCCCCGCACCCGATGAACCCCTTATTCAAGCTCCTCTTGGCGAGGCATTCCTGCCTGTCAGGAGAGGCTATCCACGCGTTAACCACAAATTAGACTCCACAAGTACTCCCAAATGGTGCAACAAGTGCCCCTCAAACCAGTAGTTAAGAAGATCAAAGGAAGAATCTACATCTATCTCCAAGGACGAGAGAATGACAAAGTAGTCACAAGGTACCTAGGCCCACTCGATAGAATCGTAAACGAATACCTCAAGTGCAGAGAGAAGCTAGGCGAAGGAGATTTGAACAGGGGGTGGTGGACCGGCCGGGATTTGAACCCGGGACCTCTCGGATGCCAACCGAGCGCTCTTCCAGGCTGAGCTACCGGCCCATCCCTCCGCTTCGGGAGGGTCTCCACTTGTAGGAGACCTAGCTATGGGGTTCTGGTTTATATGCTTTGGTCCTTTCTCTCAGTGGGACTTGTTTCCCTTGTTCTGTTGTTCCCCCTACGAGGCGGGGGATTAGGATTATATAGGGAGCGGCGGGGTGTTTTCTCGTAGCGGATGTAGGTGGCTGTTTGAGCCCGCCAGCGCGGCTAGTGGCGTGCTAGCTTGGTTTGAAAGCGCCAGGTCTCTTGTGGGGTGAGGCGTCTCGGTACAGATACCACTTGACTACGTCTGTGTTAAGAGTGGTGTCCTTTGTCCTCGCTGCCAGAGCCTTATTGATACTGGTGCTGTCCAGGAGTTTGAAGTCGATATTATGAGGGCGCTGATAGAGCTTGAGGAGAACGAGGGTATACAGATACTGAAGAAGGCAACCTACTACAAGTCGTATATGATTGGTGACGACTTAGTGATTATAGTGATGGATCTCGGTGTTGGTACCAGTGTACCAGTATTTAGTAGGTATGCGAGGCAGATAGAGCAAAAGCTCAGAGAAAAACTGGGTAAGCGAGTAAAGGTCATACCACGTGCTAATGATGTACGCGGCCTTGCTATGCATCTCTTATACCCGGCGCGTATACTCGGTGTGAACACTCTGTGGTTGCCGGACGGCAGCATTGAGTACGTTGTGCGGATTCCTCGAAGCGATGCTAGGAGGCTCAGTAGGCACAAAGAGATGTACGAGAAAATATTGTCAGAGATACTCCGGAAACCCGTCAGAATAAAGTCCACTTAGACTTGTTGCTACAGCCAATCGGGTATTTTTACTAGTTCTCGTAGAACAATAGTAGCATACTCGCCTGGGCCTAGTCCGAAGGATAATACTACCCTGTTTCCTATTATCCTGATACTTAGATGCTTGGGAAGTAGGGCTACTGGCCGCCAATAGGGCTTCACATTGCCTATGACTGGGAGGGGTTTCTCCAGTGCATTCCTGCTAAGACCTATGGATTCGATAGCATATTCTAGTATTCTGCGTGCCTCTCCGTCTATACCTATTCGATACCCTATCCCCGGGACGAGGGCAAGAGGCGTGCTTCTTTTTCCTCGCTCACCCTTTATGGGCTCGTCTAGTTCATAGCCCTCCTCTATTCGTAGGGAAAGATAAAGGTTGAATAGATAAGCCTGTAAAGCCGATGCATAGAGCGACAAGATTTTCCGAGAAAGCCCTGCCACATAGTCTCTTAGGCTACGGGCCCTCCTTGCGAGAAGGGACTCGTAGAGAGCACTATCGCAGTCACGCCACCTCCTCAGCCTGCACAGCTTATTCTTGCTGCTCTCGTCGGGGTATAGAGAGTCTAGAAACTCATTGAGATAACTAACTGGGTCTCGTACAAGAAGGGCAAGTCCTAGGAGATGAGTATTAGGCCTCCGAGTCCCGAATCTTTGGTATCCATAATAATTTGGTAGTAATTTTCCTTTGAGATTATTTATCCTCTTCATGATTTCTTCGATGCTATCTAGTGGTTCAAGGATTATCCAGAACTTGTTGCCTAGCGGTGATTGTTCTCTGCACTTCTCACTATAGCCTACTAGCCTAGCCAATACTGAGCCATCTCCGAGTCTCAGAAATAGTGGATGCTCGGTATCGCGTTGACAAGGTATGCAGACGTATTGCAGCGTGGTTGCCTCTGCGTCTTTTAGTCCGAAGAAAACCGGTCTCCCTGTAGCTATTGTTTGTAGAGCTTTCCTAAGCGATGATACCGCTTGAAGGCTGGGTTTTCCCCGCTTAAGTAGGGCATAAACACAGTACCGCGCCCGTTGTCTCTGAGGAGGTATCGGTGGCTCCTCGCTAACAATAAAGCATCTTTCTCTTGGCCTACAAATTCTTGCCACGGCTGGTCCGCTGGTCACTCTGTATCGCAGGCTGAGTAGTCTATCTAAGCTCCATGGCGATAAATATATGTCCAATTCCTTGCACTCTCGCCGCGATTACCCACCTAAGCTGACTAGGGATAATCAGAAGAGCTTGAGCCTGCCCGTCACCTTGTTGACCAGTAAGCTAGGCGCAGGACCAACAGCTATTGCTGTAAGCGTGCCAGGAGGTAGTTCCGTGAGCCCAGCATCCCTTATCAGGGATGCTGGTAGCCCCAATCGCTGTGCTTCTTCGAAGAGCTTAAGTAGTTCTTGCTCACTATCGGCTCTAAGCACGACCTTCTTTTGGCCCTCCCTCCTCCAGTCATGGAGCCACTTGTGCCAAGTGGCATTAGCAGAGTCTATAATAAGCAGTACTGCCTCCACAGCTGCGTGTGCAGCCTGCGCTGCTGCTTTCCCTTTGCTCATCTTTATATCGCTCCTAAGCACTATTGATTGCTTATATTCACTTGAGTACTCCATAGGCCCCGCCTCTAAAGATACTATTGCGCACCGAGTGGTTCTGGGAAGCATAAGTCTAATAATTAGGTCTCTTATCAGCTCTGCCCGGGGGTGCTAGGGTAAGGTGGCACTGAGCCTAGAGGTTCCGCGCAAACCCAGCATAGTTGAGGCTACAAAGCTACCAGTCTGCACTAGCTGTGGTAGGCCGATACCGCCGTGGGAGAAGGCAGTAGCCTTTGTCTGCCCGAATTGCGGCGAAGTAGTGATTTGGCGATGCGCTCGCTGCAGAAAGATGGGCGTACCCTATAAGTGCCCCAAGTGCGGGTTCGAGGGACCTTAGAGCTAAAGCTTGGAGGCGAGGACCCGATGGCTAAGGTCCTAGTAGTAGTATCGATTTACCCGTCAAGTACTGATATAGATCTAGACCAGTTAGTAGAGAAGATAAAGACAAAGCTCCCTAGTGACTATAACATAGCTAAGTACGATAAGGTGCCTATCGCCTTTGGACTTAATGCGCTCAAGGTTTACTTCGTTATACCGGAGGAGAGCGAGGGCGGTACCTCAAAATTAGAGGAGCTGCTCCAAGGCGTTGAGGGCGTTGAGGAAATAGAAGTAGAAGCGGTTCACAGAATATCCGAGTATTAGAGTAATAGTGTAATCCTGGAGCTTTTTGAATAGGTCTTCGTATAACGTTTTTATTTACGTACTCATAGCCCCTTATTAAACCAGTACTGCATCTCTTCGTCTTAGAAAAGACTACATAGATAAACCACTAGGGTTCTTGCTACTTTATGGGCTCAAGAGGCCCTAGTGTATCTAGGCGTAGATGTATACCTAAATTAGGCGCTAAAGGTGTTACCAGGAGGAACAAGGCTCGTAGAGCTAGGTGAGTAAGAGAATGTCACTTGCCAGTTCAAGGCGAAGGAAGGAAGTAGTGCTACGAGTCGCTGAGGCTAAGCAACGCGATGTAGGCAAGGGCAAGGTGCGGATAGATCCAGAGTATCTGAGGATGATAGACGCCGAGCCAGGTGATGTTGTAGAGATAGAGGGAAGGAAGAAGACAGCTGCAATAGCGCTTCCAGCATACCCCGAGGATAGAGGTAGTGATATCATCAGGATGGATGGGCTTATACGTAAGAACGCTGGTGTCAGTATAGGTGATAAGGTTATTGTGCGCAAAGCTAATGTGCGCCCAGCTGTAATGATGAAGCTTGCTCCCGCGAACTTCTCAATAACCATTGATTCTGGGTTTGTAAATTATGTTAGAAAGAAGCTTATAGAGTACCCCGTCGTTGAGGGCGATACAGTCCTTATACCGGTTCTTAACCAGTCAATTCCCTTCGTCGTTATACAGACAAAGCCTCAAGGAGTAGTTGTTGTAACGTATGATACAAACATAGTATTGTTAGAGAAGCCTGTAGAGCAGGGAAGGATACCACGGGTGACATATGAGGACATAGGCGGGATGAAGGATATTATACAGAAAGTACGAGAGCTAGTCGAGCTGCCACTAAAGCATCCAGAGGTATTTAAGCGCCTGGGAATAGAGCCGCCTAAAGGTATTCTCTTCTATGGTCCACCGGGTGTTGGTAAGACGCTCTTAGCAAAGGCTATAGCTAATGAGACTAATGCCTACTTCATAGCGATTAATGGCCCGGAGATTATGAGCAAGTACTATGGCGAGTCCGAGCAGAGGCTAAGAGAGATATTCGAGGAAGCCAAGAAGCACGCTCCAGCAATAATCTTCATAGATGAGATAGACGCGATAGCTCCTAAGCGAGATGAGGTAATAGGGGAAGTTGAGAGAAGAGTAGTAGCCCAGCTCCTAGCACTCATGGATGGGCTCGAGAGCCGTGGCGAAGTAATAGTAATAGCTGCGACCAATAGACCAAATGCCCTCGATCCTGCCCTCCGCCGCCCTGGCCGCTTCGATAGAGAAATTGAGATACCGTTGCCCGATAAGCAGGGTAGGCTAGAGATACTCCAGATACACACAAGGAACATGCCACTAGCGAGCGATGTGGACCTCGAGAGACTAGCTGAGATGACCCGAGGCTATACGGGTGCTGATCTAGCAGCGCTAGTGAAGGAAGCAGCTCTACATGCTTTACGGCGCTATCTGCCAAAGATCGATCTGAGTGAGGATAGGATACCGCCAGAGGTCCTAGAGGAAATGGAGGTAAGAATGGAGGACTTCATGACTGCCCTAAGAGAGATAGTGCCCAGCGGGCTACGAGAGAT
>JALVKZ010000024.1 GCA_027033675.1 Pyrodictiaceae archaeon
AGCCGGGATAGCCAATGTCTACGAGCTAGTCGATGCTGATAGTACTGGTCAGGTCGCTGTACTTACTCAGCTCTTCGGCGAGCTGGGGGCCAGCGTGCTCCTCGTGACAGAGGAGAGCAGGAAGGCAGTGATGGCGGTAACAGAGGCAGCAATAGCCGCCACCATGACTGGTATCTCTTTGCTGAAGAAGAGGCCGCCAAAGGACCTTGGAGTAGACTTGTTGCTGGCCAAGGAGAAGAGGGCTAAGCCACCGCCAAGACTGCCTAAGAAGCCGAGCCTAGTGCTGGACGCCGAGGCCCTGGCAGCTTGGCATGGCTTCCGCCAAGACCTCCGCGGCAGCCACCTCATAGCGGTAGAGAATAACATTGTACGAGACGTCTACATGGGTAGGAGGGGCGTAATAGAGCTAAGAGCGAGGAGGGCACAAGACATCTACAAGGCTATTAGCTACCTAGGCCTCGCGAGCGAGCCAAGCCACTACGCATACCTAGGCTACGAGCTATGCAAGGCGGAGCTAGCAGTAAGGCTTCGCAGAAGCTATGTACAGGAAGGAGAAATCGTTACGCCACCATGGACTCGTTGCAGGTTCTATAGCGCGAAGAAAAAGAGCGTTGAGAAACCAGGCTAGGGGGCTGCTACACCTCCTTAGGCTTGATCACAATGCTTCTGCCTCGCCACTCGTAGCGGCCTTCGCGGAGAGCCTCTAGTAGCTCACGGGCCTTCTTATCGTTCGGGTGCTTCCTTAGATGCCTCTCGAGCCTACGTATTAGTCTCAGCTTTCTCGACAAGGAGGACCCACACCTCCTCTTGCCGTGGTCTCGCCTCTCTTGTCCAAGTGCCCCGGTGATAGGGTGAGGCCTCCTCTTAAGCACTAATCCAGGCGTTTTCCTCATAGCCCTGTTACCAGGAGGGTGAAGCCCACTAGGCTCATAACACCCAGTATATCAGCGAGGCTTGTGAGTAGCGGTGTTAGCACGTTATCTGGGTCAAGGCCGTAGCGGAAGGAGCCTATTGCGAGGCAGTAGGTTAGGCCACTAACCACCATAGTTAGTACGAGGCCTGCTAAGAGAACCGCCAAGAAGACGCGGAGAGCCCAAGCCAAGGGGGCCGCGGACAAGATGGCTGTGGCGGCACCAAGAACCCCGAGGGATGAGAATACCATTAGGGCATGTATCGTGTTTACTACTAGTTGTTCAAGCACCCAGCCCGAGGGCTTAGAGCAGCTCGGCTCCACGCTTCCTAGGTGAAGCTTTGTGGCTAGGCGCGAGGAGAACCTAGACGCTATTGCTCCACCATCTTCGAGGAAAGCTGGTACTACGACAAGTATCCCGGGCCAGGCCAAGAGCCTCGTCATGTTGTCTAGGAGAAAGGCGCCAGCGAGGCCGCTTAGCAGGGTCGAGGCTATTATTATTGAAAGGTTTTCGCGGATTATTCGTGCTGCTCTTCTATACCCGGGCTCCCTTCTTGCTCGGAGCATGTATATTCTTATGATTAGCACGGCTAGGAGGAGAAGAAGCACCGAGACAAGGACAAGCTTTGCGGTACTCGGTATGCGTGTCTCTATCTCGTACCCGAGCACTATTGAGGGTATTGTTACCAGGTCGCCGAACAGCGTCGCTATAGGCGCCACCATGTTATCAGGGTCAAGACCCTTCTCAAAAGACTTGAGAGCTAGAAGGGTAGTAGCAGGTACCATGAAAGCCGCTGATATGAGCGCAGAGGCTAGGGCAAGAAAAACCACGTCAATAACCGGCATACTATGGCCAAGTAATAGGCCGAGAACTGCGACTAGGATACCTATCCAGGTATTAACACCGATTACCAGTACTAGTAGTGTCTCAAGTTCTCTCCTGTAATGCTTATCGAATAAACCGAGGTGCAGCAGCGTCCCAAGCCTGGAGCCATAGCTGGAATAAACGTCGCCGCGTGCATCGCTCGCAGCAGGCAATAAGGCTAGTATTATGGGTGCCTTCTCTATAACTGGGCGAAAGATGTGCAGAAAGACCCCGGACACGTAGTCGCCGACGTTGCAGAGGAATAGGGATCCTAGGCCCTCTCTTAGATCCTTCACCGACTCCTTACTGAGCCTCAGCATGCTACCACTTCGTCTCACCATTTACCAGAGACGCTTCTAGGAGCCCGGGCCTTATCTCCGCGTCCCTTGTCACTCCCCTAGTAGAGGCTAGTGTTTAAACGCTCTAGCACTATTCCTAGAGACTTAGTGGAGGAATGACACAGGTTTTGAGCAACGAGCTACCCGTTGACAGAGAGCTAGTTGAGAAGCTTCATAGGCGCATACATGCCAAGCCTAGGCCTCCCCGCTATCAACCGATAACCGTTACCGAGGCGCTTCACCGGCTTAGGAGAAGCCTTGAGGCAAGCATACTCCTAGGCCTCTACGGGCTCATAGAAAACGACTTCGAGGCCGCAATGGGTATCATCGACGTTGAGAGAGGGATTGATGAAATAGCCTACCAGCTCTTAACACACATCTCTATAGCTGTCGGACACCACGTTGAGGATGCTGCACACGCTGCGCCTCTCTACACATATGTCCTAGCAGTAGACAAGGTGATGGATGCGCTTAAGGACTTAGCATCACTAGTCATAAGGGGGCATCGGCTCAGCGACAAGGTCTCTGAGGAGCTAGTAGCGCTGAGCGACGAGCCAGTGGTGAAGATAGAGGGACTTAGAGGCTGGAGCGTTGGCAGGCTCCTTGACGAGTACAGCGTTGATGTACTCGCCATTAAGAGGAAGAATTCATGGATCCTTGACCCTGGTAACGAGGAGCGAATAGAAGAGAATGATACTGTCTATGTCTGGGGGGCCAAGGACTCAGTAAATGATCTGCTCAGAGGCATTGGTAGAGAGCCTCTACCCGAGAGGGAGGAGGGCGCTTTAGCCGAGATAGTATCGTCTGTAGAGATGCTCCTAGTTATGAACGAGCTTGCCCACTACCAGTTAAGGGCACAGGACACGGTTCTCGCCGACGAGATAATGGAGCTCGAGATGTTCATGGATGAGCTAAGAGTCCGGAACACTAAGACTGTCCTAGCCCAGGGCTTTAGCTATGAGGATACATTTCTGCTATTAAGCCTAGTGACAAGGATAGAGGATATCTCTGATGCGCTGACCTATATAATAGTTATGCCTGCTGAGGAGGAGTACCGGGAGATACTATCGAGCCTCGTGGAGGCAGCCGGGGACAGGATATCGATATACAAGGCGCACAACTATATCGAGTTAGCAACTGTTGTGGAGACTCTAGAGGAGATGGGTGCAACGATACTAGCGGTTAGGAAGGGACGGGAATGGATAGCCGTGACGCCGTATAATGCTGAGAAGCTTAGACTAGAGCCCGGTGACAGCATACTCGTGGAGTACGAGAAGCCCTTAGAGAAACGCGTAGCCGAGGCCCTAGAAAAACTAGGCTTTACCGCGTAGCTCTTCGCGTATCTTAACGCCTAGATCGGGGTAATCAGTAGCTATGCCGTCGACACCGCGCCTATGGAGCTCGAGGAACCATTTCTCCTCATTAACTGTCCACGCTACAACCCGTAGCCCGAGACGATGAGCATACCTAACCGCTTTCTCCGTGGCAAGCGGGTAACGCGGCAACACTATCTCGCAACCCAAGCGCTTACACTGGGTTATGAGGCCCGGGGGCCGGAAGTAGACTAGGCCTCCGGGTATACCGGGGTAAACGTTCTTGGCCATACGTATTGCTTCCTCGTAGAAGCTTATGACCGCTACGTAGTCCTCTGCCTTCTCGCTCAGCACTAGCTCGACGAGGCTTTTCGCATCACTTGGCTCCTTGATCTCTAGGAATAGAGCTATTCTCTCCCTGGCCTCGCTTAGTAGCTCCTCTATACGTGGCACACGCTCGCCGCCAGGGAGCTCTATAGATGCTATCTCCGAGTAGCTCGCCTCCCTGATATTGATCTGTTTTCTATCACGACCAGTGATGACAGGGTCATGGCTCGCAACAAAGACTCCGTCCCTTGTGCGTTGTACATCGAACTCAGCTATATCGGCTCCGACCCTTATAGCGTACCGGAGAGCGCTAAGAGTGTTCTCCACCGCTCTTCCACGAGCCCCGCGGTGACCTATTACCGCAAAGGGCTTCCTACCCAGAGCCTCTAGGACCTTGTTCAAGCTTCGCCACCATCGATGCCGGAAGGGGGCTTACTCTGTAGTATCACTATGTAGGAACCGGGGTCTCCATAGTATAAGTAGAGCGCTCTTACCTAGAGGGCACCTGGGAGCTTAGGCTCTTCCACGGAGCCGCGAAGAGGGTGACACTTAGTAGATGAGGTGCCTAATAGAGCTGAGGAACATATGGGTTAGGATAGCAAAGGAGCAAGTGCTTCGCGGAATAGATCTCTGTGTTGAGAAGGGTGACTACCTGGTAGTGCTTGGGCCTAGTGGCTCTGGTAAAACAACCCTTCTCCGCGTAATAGCTGGGCTCATAGAGCCGGAAAGAGGAGCGATAATCATTAATGGAAACGACGTGACACGCGCTCCCCCATGGGAGCGCGGCGTTGCTCTCGTACAACAGATACCGGGTCTCCTGCCCCATCTCTCCGTTCTCGATAACATTGTCTTAGCAATCATGTCTAGGCGCCGTACTCCACGTGGAGAGGCTCTTGAGGAGGCACGTAGGCTTCTAGAGCTATTGAGGATAGAAGAGGTTGCTTCTAAGCGACCTGGAGAGCTAAGCGGTGGCCAGTTACAGAGAGCCGCTATTGCCGTGGCACTAGCTATAAGGCCTAAGGTGCTCTTGCTCGACGAGCCTTTGAGTCACCTTGATCGACCCTTAGCGGAGCAGCTTAGGTTAGAGCTTCGGAGGCTTCACAAAGAGCTAGGTGTGAGCGTTATACACGTTACCCATGACCAGGACGAGGCACTGAGCTTGGCTACGAGGCTAGTAATCCTTTGGAGCGGCGAGGTAATCGAGGATGGGGAGCCCGAGGAGCTTTATCATAGGCCTCGGAGAATCCTCACTGCTAGGTTTCTCGGGCTTAACGTTGCTGATGGAGCTGTTTTCGGCAGACCTGGAGCTAGGGCTGTCTTTCCCCCAGATGCCGTGAGGATATCCCAGCGGGAAGGACTAGAAGCAAGCATTGAGGAAATAGTGCGCGAGCGTGGGAGAGTTATTGTCTATGCAAAGCTACTGGACACGAACGAGCCTATACGAGTGTATATCCATCCACGGGAAGCTAGTAGTATTAGAGATGGCAAGATATTCTTAGAGGTTAGTGAGGAAAGCCTCCACTTCCTCTAACCACGTCGGCCTTGTCCCTAACTGGTTCAGCGTAGGTACTAATAGTGAATCCTTTGCTAGTGTCAATAACCAGGTGGAGCCAGGATTGAGGAAGCTGGCATGGATAGTTATCATCAGTATAATCACTGTCTCGGCAATTGTCGCGGCATACCTCGCCATAGAGGGTGCGAAGCATGAGAAGGAACAGGCACCACTACTTGTCAACGGGCTTTGTGAGAGCTTCTTCGGAGGACTCTTTACCTGCAAAGCCGATATAGAGCTGAGCAAGCCAATAATCCTAAGCAGCATTGGTATGCGACTAGGCGGCCAGGAGGCAACTATTGCGCTGCCAGAGCCTCTCATGATCGAGAAAAGCTTCTCAATAACATACATAGTTACGCCAAATAAAGCGACACTAACTATTCATGAGACAGCCCCACCTAGCATAATCACGTTTGCAACTAGCCCATTATACCCGGGCAAGGATATGTGCAAACCAAGCCTCGTGGAGAAACAGAACGTGAATCTTACCTCCGGCGCTGCTTTCCCATACGAGGACCATCTAAAGCCGAGTAAGGACTACGCGTATATAGCCCAAGTAGTTCTAGTGCCTCCACGTGCTAGCGGCGTAGAGTCCCTTGCAAGTATTGATGCGAAGGCATTCCTGCTCCAAGACACACTTGCATGGGAGTTCTACGAAGCTCAGCCAGCACCTCTCCTTCCAAGATCGATACTTATCCCACTAGGTGGTATTCCATCACATGGTGCATATTATACGAAGCTAACAATACTCTACAGCAAAATAGCGAAAGATGCGCCAAATACAATACCCATGGAGCTGCGCTTGTATAAGACCAGCGTCATTCACCTAGTGCTTAGGCTAAGAAGTGGCGAGGTCCTTGACGCCGTTTTGCCCATTTATTGTCACTAGTTT
>JALVKZ010000025.1 GCA_027033675.1 Pyrodictiaceae archaeon
AGAGCGACACGCTTTACATACACTTCGCTGAGCCTGAGGAAGAGGCTGAGGAGGCCATCCTAGTAGGAGATAACATAGTGGTTAGGATCCGAGGCGATGAGGTACTAGGAATAACCGTGATGGAGTTTATGCGCCACGTGGAGCAACAGTATCGCTGACAATAATAGGAACATGGCTTGGCAACATTCATTAGCCGATGAAGAGCCGTGTTTCATGGAGCCCCCTTGGAGGCTGTGACAAGGCCGCGGCCGTCTCTGAGGCAGCGCCAATAACCAGGCATAATTTCTCCGACAACAAGCTTGAGTAAGCTGTGAACTTGTGCTAGCCCTCTGTACCGCCTTCTAGCAAGCTACTACGGTCAGCGTAGTGTACTTTGTAAATTCTGGGCTTTAGATGCTCGACTATGTAGTTGAAGGCGCGCCAAGGATCTCCACGTGGACCACAAGTGTATACATCAACAGTTGCATAACCATAGTCCGGCCATGTATGTACTGATACGTGGCTCTCAAGTACGAGTGCTATAACTGAGACACCGCCGTGATAGCCCTGGAACTTCCATGTCTTCATATCCACTATGTGCATATCCGCTGCTCTTGCTGCCTCCACGACCAGTTTACGTAGGAAGTCCTCGTCCTCTAATAGTTCTCTGCGTACACCGTACAAGTTACCGTAGACATGTCTACCTATGATAAAGTCCCGCTTCTCAGTACGCGATGAATCCTTATTGATGGCTAGTTCTGCCATAGCCGCTATACCTCCATAACTGTCTTCACAAGTCTCAGCATTTACTGGAAATTGTTCATCCTCAGCCGGTTACGAAGGGCCCTTAAGCCGGTTTTTATACCTTTAGCTAAAAGAATTATTGCTAATACTTCAACTAAACTACTAGCTACACTTATAGCCCTCTACTATCAGGTTGAGCCTCTCCGCTAGAATGCATACCTGGTTCGTAGGCACGACAGCTATAGAGCCGTCCTCGCCCTCTAGTATTGCGAGTCCTTCGAGAAGTTTTACTCTGACACGCAGAGGCTGCCTAGGCCTAGCTAGGAGAAGGAGCTCTGGTAACTTGTTTCTCGTCTTAGAGGTCTTGCTAGGCACTTGTCTCCCTAGATATAGGGTTACCATATACATGTGTGACTAGAAAAAGCTATAGGGCTAGTTTGTCTGGGGCCTCGCTACTACACCACGCGGCCTCTTCTTAGCCATTCTAGCGCCCCATTCAAGGCTTAGAGCTTCTCTTAGTATTCTTCGTCTCCTGCGTTCCTCGAGTTCCTCGAGGACGCCCGGCATATCGGGGGTAGCGTATCTCCCTCCTCTTAGCTCTACAATTCTCCCGCTTTGCCTTAACTTGATGAGTGCCTTTCTTAGTCTGTCCTCGCCTGCTGTTCCGCTAAATGCTTCTCTTAGTTCCTTCCATGTTACCGGCCGGCCTTTGCTCCTAATGAACTTGTAGACTAGTTCCATAAGCTCTTCGTCTGTCGGCGCCTTCATTACGACTAGTTCTTCGTCTTCGTATAGCACTTTTAGGTCTAGACCACTCATCCGACTCACCCTATTTTAGTTTTACTTTACTGTTCTTGATAAGTATTACCGTTGAGGAGAAGCTATTGGCTTAGATTTCTAAGACTCCTTTCCTAATAGTGTTTTAAACGTGTGTAAAAATTAAGCTTAGTAATATCCACTATAAGAACACTATTTAAATAACCTCCTAGCGCTCATGATCCACGCCTGCTTGTTCAAATCCGAAACTCCTAACTATGCTAAGCACACGTGCATCAACCCTTGATAACAAGGCGAGAACGAGCGCTGTAAGCCCCGAAATATACATATGTATAGCCACGTATATTGGCGCGAGACTAGGCTCCTCAATATAGGATTCAATAAACCCAATGGTACTCGCAATGCTTGTTACCAAGTTAGCTACAATATCGTTATCGCTTGCAGTCCCATCTAGTACGCCGTATACAAATGACCGAAGACTCTCAACAAATTCATAGAGCGCCGAAGACATCTCAAGTCCAAGACCGGTTAACTCACATCGCTTATCGCTATTAACTCTAGTACAACTTATGAAGTCAAAGTATGTAAGAATATCTACGGCTTTTTGGAGGCTCCTACACTTTATTCCCCTACCCTCAACTAGCGCCTCTATATCACTAAGAGTGCTTGCTCCGTGGACTAGGTGGCGCAGGACAAGGATCATGCAGCGATACGTGGGTGATAGGGCCATTAGGACGCGTTTATCAGCTCTAATAAGTATATCCTCAACATAGCCCTCAATAGAGCCCTTTGTATCCATCTTGGCTTTTAGCCCCCGACACATATAGGTCAAAGGCTCCATTATTATCGTTCTCCTCGTAGCAATTCTTTGAGAAGAGCGTGGCCTCCGGAGCAATACGTCCAACTACTATGTTGGCTTAATGCTGCGGAGGAGCCAGTAGGGGAGAAGCATTAAGATTATTGCTAGTACCATGAGTATTATCGCTGCTATTACTGCTATCTTTACGGCTCTTTCGCTCGTACCAAATATTATTGGTATGGGGCCTATCACTATCACTCCTCCAGCCTCGCTACTACCTCCTGATTTTAGCGCCGCATAGAGAAATCCAATGAATATGAGCAATATGCCTACGAAGAGTAATATGAAACCAATAACTGCTAGTTTGGGTAGTGGCAAGGCCGCTGCTCCTTCCAACGGTGTAGCCCCTGGTCTTTTGCTTACTAGATAGGGTCCCGGGATAGGTTTTTGGTACCCTCTGCTAATGTACGGTAATATTGAAGAAGGGGTTGGGCGTAGAGACATGTATTGGAACTACCAGCCTTCTGTGCCCTGGGTACCAACACGCGAGGAGGTAATTAAGGCGCTATTATCTCTACTCAGTATCCCCAGCGGCTATACAGTCTATGATATCGGCTGCGGCGATGGCAGAGTAGCTATTGCTCTTGCAGAGGAGTTTCCAGGTATTCGTGTAAAGTGCGTTGAGGCTCGAAAAGACCTCGTTGATAAGGCTAGGAAGGCTATAGAGGAGAAAGGCTTGATGGACCGCGTAGAGGTTATTGAGGGCGATTTCTTCAAGATAAGCCTAAGCGACGCGGACTTAATTTATATGTATCTATTGACAAGCGTTAATCAGAAGCTTAGGCCAAAGCTTGAAGAAGAACTCAGACAGGGAACAATAATAGTTTCATTAGATTTCCCAATACCAGGGTGGAATCCGGTAGCGGTGGTGGAACTACCGCGTTCGTGGCAGCGTGCCTTCTACATTTATGCCAAAGGACTATCTGATGGCTCGGTATCGTTAGAGTCGCGGGAAAAGATACTCGAAAATGTACTACACGTTGTTAGGATTAAGAAGCATGAGCTACGGCTCTAAAAAGAATAAAGTAGGCCGTGACTCGTTGCGTACCTTTAGGCCTCTCTTCTCCACACAGTCTTCCCGCCTGGATAGTCGTATAGCTTTATACCCAGCTTGGCTAGCTCAGAGCGAATCCAGTCGGCTAGTTGGTACTCCTTCCTTATTCTTAGCTCGGACCGTATACGTACAACAAGGTCTATGAGCTTATTTAGCTCGGTCTCCTCAGCTATTACAGCCCTTTCCTCTATCACGTTGAACACGGCGTTGAACTCCTTTAGGAGCCTTAGAGCCAGTATACCGGCGGTATAGTACTCTCGGGGTACAATATCCCTATTTACTACACGTGTTAGCTGTAGTATTGCTGCGAGAGCCCCTGATGTATTAAAGTCGTTACTCATAGATCGGTGAAACTCCGCGTAGAGGTCTAGCACCCTTTGTGCAACGGCGAGATCGTCTTCGCTTAGTTTGCCTGGGGGTGTTATCTCTTCGAGCATCTTCGTTAAGTCCTCGTAAGCCGCGTTTATCCTCTTAAGATTGCTTTTTGCTTGTAGCAGTGCCTCCTCGTTATAGTCTAGTTGGGCACGGTAATGTGCGCTTAGGAGCCACATTCGTAGCGTTATTGCCCCCCACTTTTTCTCTGCTTCTCTAAAGACTACTATGTTTCCGAGGCTCTTGCTCATTTTCTCCCCGCTAATCATTAGGTAGCCTGTATGGAGCCAGTACTTCACCCAGGGTTTTTTGCCGAAGAATGCCTCGCTCTGTGCTCTCTCGTTCTCGTGGTGCGGGAACACGAGGTCCTGTCCGCCACCATGTATATCGAACTGTGGGCCGAGGTACTTTGAGGACATTACGCTGCACTCTATGTGCCAACCGGGCCGGCCTCTCCCCCATGGCGCTTCCCAGTACGGTTCCCCTGGCTTCCAGGCTTTCCATAACGCGAAGTCGTAGGGGTGCTTCTTCTCCCTTAGGACGTCTTCTTCCTGTCTCCACTCTTCTGGGCTGAAGCGCCCGCTTAGCTGCCCGTAGTCCTCGTATTTGTCCACGTCAAAGTAAACACTTCCGCTCGGCGCTACGTAGGCATATCCCTTGTTTATGAGGCCTTGTATGAACTCTATTATGTCGGCTATATGCTCAGTTACCCTAGGATGTATGTCTATGTGTATCTTTAGCTTACTAAGCATATCCATATAGTCTCGCAAGTAACGGTCAACTATCTCTCTCCAGTCACGGCCAGTCTCCTTGGCCTTGTTGATTATCTTGTCATCTATGTCTGTGATGTTCTGTACATGAATAACGTCATATCCCCGGAGCACTAGGTAGCGCTTAATCGCGTCAAAAGCTACATAGGTACGAGCATGACCAAGATGAGAGTAATCATAGACCGTTGGGCCGCACGTGTACATTCTCACTATTCCTGGTTCTAGCGGTTCGAAGTCTTCAAGCTTGTTACCGAAGGTGTTTCTAACCCTTATACGTGGTAGTTTTGGCCAGTTAAGTACTGGGGCCTTGAACACAATAATCCATCAACCCTCCCTAATCACTTGGCCCAGGAACTAAACTTTTATGGGCGATAGAGTTGAAAGTAACGACGCTGAGTCTTGCTAAGAGAGTAGAAGAGTTACTTAAGCTTAAAAGAACTATGCTCTCTCGCCTAGAGTCAAGATTATCGCGGAGGGAAATAGAGGTAGCAAAGAAAGATCATCACGCAAGGAGAAAGCCTAGACCTTGTGGAATGACCATACATACCGGGATAGGGTGTAACCTCGGCTGTCTCTACTGCTATGTCCCAGATATGGGGTTTCCCCTAAAGCCATCTCCTTATCCATTGAGCGGCGAGCAGCTAGTATACGCGCTCCTATTCAACCCCTACTTTGTCCCTGGACCCCAGGGCACATTGTTAGCTTTTGGCTCAGTTACAGAGCCTTTTCTCAGGGAAACCAAGGAGAGAGCCATAGAGTACCTAAAATACGCCCATGAGTACCTTGGGAATCCTCAACAGCTTTCAACAAAAGCCACGCTAAGTGACGATGAACTAGATCGGTTCGCAAAGAACGTTGACCCCAACATAAACATACTTGTTACGATAGTTACCCTCCGATACGCCAAGATACTAGAGCCTAATGCGCCTTCACCGGAGGAGAGAATAGTGTTTGCAGAGAAACTAGCCAAGCGCAGCATCAACGTTACGCTGTTTATGAGACCCATTATACCTGGTATCACGGACAAAGAGGCAGAAAACATTCTGGCAAAGGCGCGGGAACACGGTATAAGGAGCGTTGTTCTTGGATCACTAAGGGTTACGCCGGGGATATTGAGAAGGCTTGAGGCTTCTGGGATAGTGGACATAAATGAGATTAAAAGGAGGCTTCCTCGTGCACCGCGTTCTAGTAGGGATCAAGTAACTGTTATGGAGAATGATTTAAAGGAAAGGATAGCTAGGATAGCTCGTCGCCTTGGTCTTCACGTGTTGCCTAGTAGTTGCTCCGCTAATGTCTGGTCACATAGACTGTGGTGCTATGCTTGTAAGTGGGGGCCATGTGGCGATCTCTCAAATGCTATTGAGGTCTCGGTGGATGATATAGTAGCCGCTGCGGAGATACTAGGTTGTGATAAACCGCGTGTAAATATCAAGAAATGGCTTGTGGGGCTGAGATGTAAAAGGATTACCCGTAGACCTGATGTTATAGCTGTGTGGCTTGAGACGCTTATTCGTAGGAGTGTTAGAGTACTAACATATTAGGGGCGCAAGGCGAGGTTCCTCTGCCTGGATAAGTACTTGGTGGGCTAGTACCTTGGAGCTTAGGCGCTTGTTTAACCTAATAGTCGCGCATGAGCC
>JALVKZ010000026.1 GCA_027033675.1 Pyrodictiaceae archaeon
ACCTGTTATTAGGAAGGTGAGCCCGAATATAAGGCTTGGAGTTGCTGTACTGATACCTGTAAAGCTATAGACATGGTTTGAAATGAGTAAGGCTGTTCCAGCTATTATTAGTGCTCCTGCAAGTATTGATGTGAAGAAGTACTTCACAGCAGATTCTTCGGAGCCCTTATGGCTGAGATACGTGCCTGTAATCGATAATGCTCCAAGTTCTAACCCTAGGATCAGTATTGCCGGGTTAATGGATAGGGCTATCATTATACTTGCGTACATTGTCCAAGGTATGAGGGGGGCAACCGCATTATCTATTTCGCGCCAGAGTAATGCTATGATAAGACTAGATGATATTAGGAGAAGCACAAGCATCGCAATACTATGCTTATCGAAGCTGAGAAGGGGTAAACCATTGACAGTAATAGTTCTGCCTTTTTGTGTAACTAGGAGCATCGTTACTAGCATTAGTGCAACGAGCGATAATAGGGTTGATGCGAGCTTCCTGCTTCGTAGCAGCGCTGATACAAGCGAGCACGCTAGTACTATGAGTGTAAGCGTGATTAGGGAAAGTTCTGGTTCAAGCAACATGTTCTCACCTCAGGAGCGTAAAGGCCGCTATTACGAGGAGGACCATGCCAAGAGCATAAAGCGCATAATACGTGCTCATTCTCCCGCTTTTTCTCGGTACCGTGGCTTCAAGTTCATTAACGATTATTTTGATGGAGGTATCTAGTCCCGCATCAACTACGCGTAGCATGCCTATCCCGAGTAGAGTGAAGACGAAGCGTAGTGATGGTACAAGGTAATCTACGTAGAACCTGTCGATATAGAAGCCTTCTAGAAGCATTGAGTAGATATATCTTGGAGCCAGGAGCTTTCTCCTATAAGCCTCAGCTACTAGTACTATACCGGTTATTGCCAGCGCTAAGGCTATGCCCATGAAGGCTATATTCGTGCTTAAATGAAGCCCCGGCCCTATTAGAATGGGGGATGCAAGCGTCAAGAATGAGAGAACTAAGAGAGCGGTTGCCATAGATACTGGTACTCTCGTTATAGCCTCAATGCCTTCTTTTTCGGGCCTGGCCAATACCAGGTAGTAGAATAGTTTGAAGCTATAGGCAGCAGTAATGAGCGAAGTTACTAGTAATACTATGGAGGCGGGAAGAGAGGCTTTGCTTACGAATATTATGAGCTCATCCTTTGTCCAGAAGCCATTAAACGGTGGGATGCCTGCAAGTGCCATAGTGCCGCAGAACAAGCTGAGGGCAAGAATAGGTGATCTACGTGCAACTCCTGCAGTACGCCTAAGATCCCTTGCTGTCTCGGGGCCGAGTAGGGGTTCTAGCTCGTGTATTACTACTCCTACGCAGAGGAATAATAGGGCCTTGAAGACTGCGTGGCTTATAACGTGGCTTAGCGCGGTATCAACGCTACCTATAATCGCGAGCGATGCGCCTAGCGCGGTAAATATGTAGCCTAGCTGGCTTATAGTTGAGTATGCTAGTAGTCTCTTAGCATCATATTGAGCTAGTGCTGAGAGAGCAGCATAGAGAGCCGTTATTGTACCAACCCACATAACTATGCTGGGTAGATATGTTGATGCTATGAGAGGTGAGAGTAATAAAGCGAGTCTTGCTACGAGGTAGACACCTGCTTTAACCATTGTGGCTGCGTGTATTAGTGCTGATACTGGTGTTGGACCCTCCATTGCGTCTGGTAGCCATACATGAAGTGGGAGTTGTGCACTTTTCGCGATGGCCCCTATGAGAGCTGAGACGAAGAATACCGAGGCTACATGAGGCGATGTCTCCTTAAGGGCTGCAAGACTTAATGTGTATGTATGTAAGTAAGTATATGCTATTCCTGCAAGGAAAACTACGTCACCCAACCTTGTTGTGACAAAGGCCTTTACCCCTGCTATGCCAGCTCTCGGGCGCTCGTAGTAATGGCCTATTAAGGCGAAGCTGCATAGCCCTACTCCTTCCCAGAACGCATAGAGCGCGGCTATGTTGTTGGCCAACACGAGGCCCTGCATTGATGCTATGAATAAGAG
>JALVKZ010000027.1 GCA_027033675.1 Pyrodictiaceae archaeon
CTGGTATAGGGTTTCTCGGCCCTAGCTACGCCGTTATCATTAGTGATTTCTCGCCAATAGCCTTCCTAGACGACATATATCTCAATGGAGAACGGTTTCAGCCGTTCATGGTAGTGTTTTTCCCGTATAAGGTACTAGACGCGGTAACCATAGGCTCTGCCGCCGTGGACTGGGTCTTGTTAACAAGCAATGGTGACGTGGTCTACGCTCCTGCTGAGAAGAGGTTATCAATACCTAGCCAGCTCAGCGACAAAGTTAGCGAGGCCAGGGAAACCACGTGCAGCTACAAGCTTTACCATGACCCAGATCTAAGACATGTAGGTGCCTTCTTTAGCGCAGTTGACTACCTCAACATAGTTGTTGCATGGGGTGGTAAGAAGCTAGTCTTAGTAGCCCTTAACGGTGTTGGTAGCCTTGTGGCTGGCTGCGATAAGAAACCATCAATCATGTACACTAAGGTAATAACGTTTCCGGATGACATTATATGGGCAGGAGGATACGATTCTAATAGAATACTATGGATTCTGACAGCCAAGGGCCTCTACGCTATGCCGGTAGTCTCCTATAAGTTCCAGACAGCGTGGCTGCCAGTCTCGCCGGAGAAGCTAAGACCAGTATTCGTTACGGAGGCTAAGTCGTTTGCAATTATAGGTATGAACGATGATGCGGTGGTGCTCTTCCTGCAGAATGGCAAGATAGTTGCGAAGTATGTGGAGAATGAATGGGAAGGCGTAGCGAAGGTGAGATCATATCCGCTTCGACTTGAAGGAGTCAGGCTGGTTGAGAATGGAGAGAAGCCAGTAAAAATAATGATATTAAACCCGACGTCGTGGAGCGAGTCTTTACTCGCACTTCAGTATCCGAGCTCTGTGAGCATCTATAGCTTCGACGAGGACCAGGTCGGAGAAGGCATAATTAATGCTACAAGGGAGGTTACCTATACCCTTCCGAAGGGCGATGAGATCATAGGCTTTACAATTGCGCTGCTACATGGGGATAAGGAATACTCCGCTGTTACTAAGAAGAAGTATGGAATCGAGTTAGGAGAAAACGTCTTCATCTCCGGTATTGTCGTTGTTAAGCCTGATGGCAGGCTAGTAGCTGTATTGGATTATGAGGGACGGTAGGAGAACTAATCAAGTATCCTTAGAACGCGTTCTCAACGCTTTTTCTACTTTTATTGATTTTCGCCTTAATTTATTATCCTTTGTAATGCTGGCTCTATTGCATACAGTACACGAAATAAAAAATAATTACTGCCCTAGTGCATTCCCGGGGCTATGGAGGATCCTACACACTCCAGTAGTATTGCCTGGGTAGAAGTGTGGTACCTTGTTCACAAAATGCTAATAACTATGTACTCGTCACACCTAGCCGTCTTCTGGGGGGAGCTTCAGGCGGCTAGGAAGGCCTTTGCTCTCTGTTTTCTGAGAGGGTTGGTGATAAGGTGCCTGGCGCTATTGAGGCCTATGGCCTTGTTAAGCGCTACGTTACTTGGAAGCGTAAAGGACTACTACGTAGACGTAAGAGGAGCGTTGAGGCTCTTCGGGGCGTTAGTTTCTCTACTCAATGGGGTGAGGTCTTTGGGCTTCTTGGCCCTAACGGTGCAGGTAAGACTACTACTGTGAAGATACTTTCTACTCTGCTTCTCCCCGATGAGGGCTCTGCACGTGTCGCTGGCTACGACGTGGTTGATGAGGCTGTCCTGGTTAGGGATAGTATCGGTGTGGTACTGAGTGTTGAGAGAGGGTTCTTCTGGAAGCTTACTGGCCGGGAAAATCTGAGATATTTTGGTATGCTGCGTGGGCTGAGGGGCAAGGAGCTAGAGGAGAGAGTGTCTCGTGTCCTCCGGCTCGTAGGGCTCGAGGAGCTTGGCGCAGCTGATAAGCTATACGAGGAGTACTCTCTCGGCATGAAGGCCCGGCTCGCTCTTGCACGCGCACTTCTCCATGACCCCAGGGTGCTTATCCTGGATGAGCCCACGCTTGGCCTTGACCCGGTCTCTGCGAGGCGTATCCGTGAACTAGTCGTCCGGCTTGCACATGAAGAGAAGAGGGCTGTGCTCATAACTACCCATAATATGTTTGAGGCAGAAATGATATGTGACCGTGTAGCGATAATTGATGAAGGCGTCATAAAGGCTATTGGTTCCCCTAGGGAGCTTAAGGCAAAGATAGCTCACAGTGTCCCCATAATTATAAGGTTTCGTGGAGACAAGAGCCCGGAGATAGCTGAGAAGGCTCTGCGAGCAGGACTAGAGGTTCTAGGTCTCAGCGTTAAGCCTATCGAGGAGGGCTACGTGGCCCGGATCCTAGTTAGGAGCGGAGAGGACGAGGAGGCTCTTTCTAGGGCTATTGAGATCCTAGCACGCCTCGGGTTCTCTATTAGGAGTGTGGAGGTCTCGAGGCCCAGTCTAGAGGATGTATTCGTGGCGCTTACATCGAGGAAGAGTGAGGCTTGATGCGGTTGCCGTCCTCTTTCTTCGATGTTGTTGCTGCAGAGTTCTATGCGTATACGAGGTTCTATAAGAATAACCGAGCAATGATGATTGCCGCTTTTATCTGGCCATACCTCATGGTACTGATACTTCTTGGGCTCGGTTACCTCTTTGGGAGTCTTAGCCAATACGCTGTCCGCATGGGTGTCCGGAACCCGGTCTTCTTCATAGTATCAGCGAGCACCGTAGCCATGAGCTCTACTTTTATCGTTGACGAGGTCGCTAACTATACGCTCTACAATCGCTGGAACGGAACCCTCTCCTACATACTCTTGACTCCGATGAGGCTGCCAAAGCAGTTACTAGCTGCTAGTATTCCCTCAACGCTGATATCGCCGGCTATTAGTGTTACATCAGCGCTTCCGGTTGCGTTGTATTTTGAGGGCCTAAGGGGGGCCGCTATAATAGCTGCCTTGTATGCGGTCATTGTTCTCGGGATGATCCCGCTTGCCGGGCTCTCTGTCCTTATAGCTGGGCTCGTTCTCACAGTGAGGGAGGAAACTAATATAGCTAATAGTATTACGCCGTTTCTCCTACTGGTCTCGGGGGTCTTTTACCCGGTAGCGATATTGCCTAAGGCTTTACAACTCATTGCCATAGCTGTTCCCGTGAAATACGTTGTAGATATAGCCCGCGCCATAGCCTCTACGGGCACGTTTAGCCACGAGGTCTTCTTAGCAATCTATGCGCTTACATTTATGGCTTTTACATACAATGCTCTTGTTGCGCCGCTTCTCGGGGCAATAGAGGAGAAGGTGAAGAGGTATGCACCGTTCTAGTAAAAGCTTGGCCAGATTAACTGCCGTGATTTACCTTCATAGTGTTAGGACTTGGCGCTATAAGTATAGTTTCATAAATTCATCTATAAACACGATGCTGTGGATAACTATTTTCCTCCTGGGCGTGATAATGTTTGTGCCGAGCAGGGAGCTGCCAGTAGTAGCGCCGCAGGTCTTCTGGGGGATAACTGTCTGGAACATAATAACTTATACAGTCGTGTATATATCTGGCTGGACAACATGGTTCCTAGTATCAATGGGCCTAGTAGAAGAACACATACTCCACGGCCTGGACCTTCCAGCGCTCCTAGCTGGACGCCTCGTAACAGTCTTAGCAGAGTCCGCCATTGCCGTTCCCCTAGTCTATTTTGTGCTCCGAGGAGTGGCTGGGCCCATGAAGCTCGTGGATAGCGTTGGGCTACTCTTCTACGGCCTAGCGACTGCCGAGGCGATGGCGCTAGGGTATGCACTTATACTAGCAACGCTGGCTCTTCGCCTAAGCATACCTGGCCCGATGCTTGATATAACCAACTTCATACTCTTCGTGATAGGCGGGATAGCAGCTCCGGTAGCAAGGCTTCCCGCACCGCTACGTGTAGTCGCGATTCTTACCCCGTACTCGCATGCAGCTGAGATAGTGAGATACGCCGCTACTAGGACCATGCCCTATCTAGGCCTCTTGGCCGAGGTATTGATCAGCGGGGCATTAGCCATCGCCATGCCCGCTGCTGCCTACATCTTCTACCGCTTTGTTGAGAAGCATTACCTTCGCCGCTATGGCGTGCGCGGAGTAGGTAGAATGTAGAGCAGTAACACAAATACCTGGGGGCTTGAGCTTTTCAGCGAATTGGCCTCCTCGCCGGGGGACACCGCCGCGTAACGGCGCCTCCTAGCGGGATGATACCCGGCTGCGCGCCGGAACAACTTTTATTATCTCCTTTATGGCTTCTGGAACTGCAACTCCGCTAGGCTCCTAGCGGTATAGGTTGCGTCACATAATTCTCCGCGCTCGCCAGCGACCCCTGTCAACACTAGTACACTATCTATGCCAGCTCTCTTAGCGGCCTCTATGTCGGTATCGCAGCGATCACCTATAGCAAGGGCCTCTGCAGCATGAACCCCATGGAGCTTGAGTGCTAGCTCGAACATATATGTCTCCGGCTTGCCTGCGACGAAGACTGGTCTAGCACCAGTGGATTTCTCTAAGAAGGCTAGGATCGCGCCAGCACCGGGTGCGTCGCCGCCCTCGACCGGGACGACGTTATCAGTGTTAGTAGCTATCAAGGGGACGCCGCACTTCCTTATCGCTTGATGCGCTCTCCAGAGCTTATGGTAGCTAACAAGCCTATCAAGACCTACTACAACATAGTCTACGAGACAACTACCAGGATCCATTGACGTATAGACGAGGTGACCCTGCTCTACTAGCTCCTCTATGAGGCCCTCCTCCCCTATGACTAGGACGCGGGCCCGGCCACACATATCGACTAACCGGACTGCCACCGCGTAGCCACTCGTAATTATCTCGTCGGGGCCAACGTCCCAGCCCATTACTGCTGAGAGTCTCTCCATGTAGAGTCTCCGGCTCCTCGCCGAATTATTGGTCACGAAGACAATCTTTATCCCAGAGTCGTGTGCCTTGCGGAGCCACTCAACGTTCTCCTCAATAATCTCCTTACCCCTCCACACAACACCGTCGAGATCTACCAGGAAGAGGTGGTAGGCCTTCTCAAGTATCTGCAATCCTTACTCACTCCCCTATACAAGACCCCACGGCTCCCCGGGGGGTGTCGCCGGGCGGGCGCGTGGAGGCCGCATCCTTTATGAGTATCTATCGTGGCTATATAGTCTCGGTGAAGCAGGGGCCTTGATTCTCTTTGACTGGGGCACTTATAACGGGCTCACCACCTTGGTGAAGGCGGCTACTCTCGGTATGAAGCTAACCGAGATCCCGCCCTATGATTTCTCTAGGCGTAGTAGGAGGCTTGAGTATTTCCAGCAGTACCGCGAGCTAGCAAAGAAGGCGTTTACTACGATAACTGCTCACGCGCCTTATTATAATGTGGTCTCAACTGTCCCCGAGGTTTATGAGAGGAGTAAGAAGGCACTTGTAGCTGCTGCGAAGAAGGCTAGGGAGGCTGGTGCTGAGATATTCAACTTGCATCTTGGCTGGAGGGCGTGGATGGATAGCCGCGATATAGAGCAGGCTGCCGAGGTCGTGAAGGCTATCTTGGCCGAGGTACCTGACATAGTTGTTACGCTCGAGACTATGTATTCTAGGAGGATGCTGGGCACCTTCGATGATATTAAGGCGATAATAGAGAGTGTGGGTAGTGACAGAGTGCAGGTGTCAACTCAGCTAGAGAACGTGTTTATGTTGGAGACCGGTGCAGCCGAGCACGGCAACTTCGAGGCAGCTAATAGGAGCGTTGACGAGGCCTTCTGGAGAAATGTTCTCCAAAAGACACTGAGCCTTAGCACGAAGTACTTGTCGCTTAGGTTCTCCCAGGTAGTGGGCTTCGCCCTAGGGAGAAGAGTGCTAAAGAAAAGAGTGCCACTTGGCAAGGGTTACCCAGACTTAGAGACCCTGGCGAGGGCATTGGCGGACTTCATGGTGCATGAGATAAGGGAGAAGAACCTGGAGATAAGGATGCACCTAATCTATACAGGGCCCTCGGAGACCAAGTACCGCGACACAATAATGCTCTATGCAAAAGTAATGAGCGAGGTAGTGCCACACCTCCACTAGTGCCGTCTTTTCTGGTACTATTCACTTTTACTCCTTCTTGTTCCAAGTCAAGAGAGTACAGAGAGTCATCTATCTCGGGGCTTGGTTGAAGAGATTATCCAGGATGCTCAGTTCCTCAACAAAATGGGAGAACGAGATTAGCTAGTGGGG
>JALVKZ010000028.1 GCA_027033675.1 Pyrodictiaceae archaeon
GTATAGCTGTTAATGCAGCCAGCTTATTATCATCAGGTGTCAGCTCGACCACTGGCGAGGAGTTCGTTATTTTCTCTGCCAGCTTCTCGGCCACATGCCTCACTATGCTATCGACTATCTTCGCCGCGCCTCCCGCGCCACCGCCACTCACAACTATATGGGCGCCTTCGCCTGTATCAACAACATCTATGGCGAGAATCAATGAGTCCACGCCCCCCTTAGCGACAAGAATCTCGGTCTCATCTGTCTCATAGAGCTTGTACTCTAGCCTAGCCCTCCTATGCCCCATAAACCTAGCTAGCCTGGGTACCTTGACTACCATGTAGTTCGAGCCCATCTCCTCTATCGGCTCAGCTCCCTTCAGCAACTCAACGATATTTACTATCTTCCTCACGCTCTCAGGGTCAAGCGGCACAATGATCTTCGCCGCGCCCTTCTCGATACTCATTATTGGCTTAAGGCTCATTGCCTACTTTACCTCCTCCCCGAGGGGGATAACTCTGCAGCGAAATCCTAAATAGGTGTGCTTCTCCTGGGCCCAGTGAAGCATACACGACCCATAAATAGCCCTAATAGCTATAGGGCTTGCCTCTGTCCCCTATAAGCCAGCTAGAGGGTTACGCCACGACTAGGCTAAAAAACTAAGCTAGATAAGCACAGCGAGGCCCACTAGCATTACTCCCCGGTAGCTGGTCTAGGCCCGAACCCCGCGCCGCCATGATGCCGTATTACTACTCTCCCTTCTCTCTTCTCATAGAGCAATGGGTCCTCTACTGGGTCTTTTACAAGGAACAATGGAGAGTCGAGATCAACGTATCGTGTAGCGCTACTGGTCACTGCCGCGTGATAAGCCTGGGCTATGCCTAGCCCCGTCTCAGTCATACAGCCCCACATAGCCTCTAGGCCACTAGCTTCAAGTATAGCAGCAGCCTTAGCGCCCTGTAACGGGCCACCAATCTTAGCTATCTTTATATTAACAACGTCAACAACCCTCCTTGCAGCAACCCTAGCCACCTCCTCCAGGCTCCTAGCAGACTCGTCAGCAGCCACGGGAGTCTCAACCCTCTCCCTAACAAACGCTAAGTCCTCTAGCCTACCAGCAGGCACTGGTTGCTCAACCAGCTCGAGGCTATCACCCATAAGCTCCTCTAGCCTCCTCACCACGCGCACAGCCTGCTTCGGGCTCCATGCCTGATTAGCATCAACCCTTATCCTCGCCCTACCCTCGGCAGCGTAGTACACGGTCTCAGCAAGCATAATATCGAGAACTGGGTCGCCTGTGCCAAGCTTGACCTTGAGAACGTTAAAGCCATTGATACTTGGTAGAGGTATTGGCGTATTCTCCGGCGCCTTGTCGCGCTTACCCACGAGGTACTCTACAGACTCTATGAACGAGTCCCTGAGAACACCACTGCCACGCCTTATCTCTTCTAGAACGTCCTCACCCGGTATCGAGACGGTGTAATCGGTTACAAGCTCCTCGTAGAGAGCCCCACCCAGAACCGTGTAGGCGGGGACGCCCAGTAGCCTTGCAACAGCATCAACAATGGCTGCCTCGAGGCCTGCCCGGGCAGAGCTAAAACCTGGACCCCCGGAGTGGATCACGCGGAGAGCCTTTCCCATATCATCTGGCAGCCTTAGACCCTGGAGACGGGGAGCAAGCTCCTCTACATACGCCTTAGCAGCCTCTATGTTCTCCCAGGTGACTCTCGGCGCTGGTGAGGCCTCCCCGAAGCCGATTGTGCCATCACTTAGCTCGACACCTACGAAGACGCTACGCGTACGCGAAGAGGTAGCGTAGTGTATCCGGAACACGCCACGAATATCCACCTCAACAATCCATGCCCTAACCCCACGAATAACTGGCACCGCCTCCTCAGCCCCGTCACAGAAGTAATTTGCTCCGAGCCAAACGCGGCCTCATGTACATAGTGGCCAACACTAGATATAGGAGTGACGCCAGCTAGGACAAAGAGCTGGACACAGCTCCTGCTCCTCTCTCCGCATAGAGGAGGATACAGGCAGAGCAGCGGTGCCAAAAAG
>JALVKZ010000029.1 GCA_027033675.1 Pyrodictiaceae archaeon
TGTTAACGGTTGGCGCTACTAGTGCTGCTACAGCCCTGCCGTGCTCGATGAGTCCTCCTATGAAGTAGCGAGCAGTTTGGCTTATCTCTGCATACTCGTCGCTTGGGTCGTAGAATAGGTTCTTGTTCGTGGACTTATCCCATAGACTGACATGAGTGTGCATACCGTTACCGTTGTCTCCGGCGAATGGCTTCGGCATAAAGACCGCCCATAGCCCGTGTCTAGCAGCTATGTTGCGTGCCACATACTTTAGAGTCATTACTCTATCAGCAGTCTCCCTTAGATCTCCGAACCGAAAATCAATCTCTGCTTGCCCATGCGCAGCTACTTCGTGGTGAAATGCTTCTACACGGAACCCAAAACTATCCTCAAGTGTCTCAGCTATCTCTCTAACAATATCATAGATTGCATTGAATGGCTCTGGGGTGTGATAGGCCTTTTTTATTCTCTGGAAGCCCTTATTCTCTCCTTTAGCCGGGTACTCTATCGAGCCTACTCTGTAGCAAAGCCCGTTAACTGGGTTCTCTACATCAAAGCTAACATTGTTTAGAAGCATAAACTCTACTTCTGGGCCAAAATAGGCCTTTAAGCCCTGGGAATCAAGGTGCTCTAAAGCACTATCAGCTATGTATCTAGGATCCCTGGGGTATCTCGAGTCGCCTCTAAATACTTCTGACATTACTCTACCAGCATGTTCTCTCCATGGGAGGATAGCTAGCGTCTCCATAACTGGTCGTAGACGGAGGTCGCTTTCATCTATTGAGGTAAAGCCCTCAACACTGCTACCGTCAAGAACGTTCATACCTCTTTCTAAGGCTTTTTCATCAATCTCGTGTGCCGCGACAGTAACGCTTCTTAGATAGCCCGCTAAGTCGGTAAAATGAAGCTCAAGCCATCGAATATTTTTCAATAATTCTAGGTTTTTGTTGTTCATTCTTAGTCCCCGGCCCAAGGATTACCGAACAATATGAAAAGCTTTTCTACCATGGATAACGAAAAGTATAACAAAAGTAATTATGTACTAGTCTTTATTTTCTGTACACATGTATCGAGAACTATTGAGGGCAAAACAGCGTGGGCATGTGCGATATAGCTATATATATTAGGCAAGAAACAAATGTAAGGATAGAAATAGAATCAAGCTGCGAGAAACTATATACTTGCGCTAATACTAGTCTAGTCAAGGACGTGGAGCACGCCAGCCCGGAGCCTGCAGAGAAGTGTTTGATAATTAATAACAAGGGTCCATACACACGGATAGAGATGCTGTACCCACGCTTAGAAAAAATCATACCAGAGACACCTCTTAGGGCAAATCTCGTACATGTGTACCCGCCCTATACCCGTGCTAATGTAGCAATGGTGCTGGACACGAGTCCCCATTATGACCTCTACGGTCTGGAGTACCGTGGAGCCACAGTAATAACAACAACCAAGAGAACAATTCTTGAGGGCTATGGATTAATCCAGCTAGTAGAATCCTCGACAAGCGAGCAAGTAGACACAGCAGAGGTTATCGTAGACGATATTCTAGGCTTTGAAACAATATACCCTATTCTGCCAAAGGATAGTCATAGCAGAGGTATAAGGCTGTGCAGCAAGCAACTAGGGCTCAGTGAGGAAAAATTAAGCTATGAACACGGGAATCCAGTATTTATAATTAATTATGCTGATTATTTGAGAGAAAGAGCAAGGTCACTAGCTAAGCTACAGCTACAAGCAGGACTCATGAGGCTTTACTCGTTGCTCCCGCTAAGCCATAGCCAAGTAGTCGAGATAGCTACACACCTGGCTAAATCAGGCCGTGTAGACCCAATTATAAAGCATGAAGATTCGTTAGTAAAGAAAGTACCTATAGCGGAGCTTCCTCTAAGGCTTAGAAAAACGCAAAATAATTCAAAAATCATTCTTGAAACAGTGATCACGGATAGCCTAGATATCCGGGGATGGGAGGAAGTAAGCATATTTTGTCGCGAGTGCTGGGAACCCTTAAGCCTCTACGAGCTGCGAGGCAAAGGGTAGACGTTCCACAACCCT
>JALVKZ010000030.1 GCA_027033675.1 Pyrodictiaceae archaeon
AGTTATTTCGGCGCCTGGGATCCGCTGCCACTGCGAATCCGCCTCCATGCATTTATTCCGTGCCCACACCCTTTTATAGCCCTTACATTTTAAAGGGATAAACCTTACTCTTGAAGGGTATTATTGCCCCGAACCGCTTTGAGTACACAACTTACCCTTATTATCTATAATCATAGCTACTTGGGGGACTGGCAAGTGATTCTTAATGGTAAGCTAGAGCTTATCTCTGTGTGTGAACATTTACACTACGGTATAAGTACTACTCAGACATATTATGAGAATTACCTACGACGACTAGGCAACAACGACTCAGAGATCTTGAGGAAAGTAGTTGACAATCTTGAGTACATTGTGCTCACACTAAGCAGAGTTGAGAAGATGCTGTGCAATAATTCTCCTAACATGTTTTCCGCCTACGACGAGCTAGATAGGCTATACACAAGGATCATAAGTAATCAGTTCGTGCCAGGAGCTATAAGGGCGACAGTGTATGAGATTCATTACGAGCTTAAGGGGCTGCTCTATGGATATGAAAGGAACTCGTCAAAGGCGTTTTAGCCTAGAACAAGGACCCTTAGTGGGGTCAACGGCCTAAAGCGTCATCAATAAGGGGTGCATCAGTAGAGGCCTTTTATTATCATCCCCTAGAGAGTATCTCCGTTTCCTAGGAGATTATATCGTTTAGGTATTAGCTCTGCATTCCCCTAGGGACCTAGTGTCGCTTGATGTAATACAATACGGTAAAAGACTATATGGTACCCATGCATGTCCGTGTTACAAGGGAAAAAGTATTGAAGTTGCTAGATGCACTGCGAACCAGCCTTAAAGCAGCCAAGGTACCAGGACAAGTAGCTGCAAAAGTACTCGTTATAGCTGAAGACGCTTTAGCCACCTATAGTGTAACAAACGATTCTGAAATCTTTGAGTTACCTGACTGGAATCTATGGCTACTTCTCATAAAATCTCTTCTATCACCAATAATTAAGACCATGAAGAAAGAGGGCTACTGCCATGCAAACACGTATATAATAAGCGGCTTAATGGTTCTCGACGAGAGAGCTGCTTACCTTATTAGAGAATGGCTTAAAACGAGATGCAAGAGCGGCCTTGACCCTTGCTGCAAGAATCCCCCTTGCTGCAACCTAGCCTAACTCTCTTTACAGGAAGCTAAGGGACCAGTACTAAGGCATGCCTAAGATGGGTGCCTCTCCGTGGCTGCTAACGAGCAATGCAGAGAAGCCGAGCTCCTTAGAAAAGAGAACGAGGAGCTAAGATACCAATTATCCCAGTGCATAACCTCTTGTAAGTCTCAGGAAGAGATTAGAGAGCTACTAGCAATTATAAGGAAGCTTGAGGAACGTATCAAAGCAGTATCCGAGGAGAATAAGCGTCTTAGAAGAGAAGTGGAAAAATGCAGAGAAAGAAAAGAGCAGGAAGAGAACTAATCCTCTAATACACAGCCCCAGTACAGTAACTTAGCATAATTGAGTAGCGGTGACCCGGTAATGCCGTGCCCATGGTATCAGGGAGGTGTATGTACCTCTCCAAAACTTAGCAAGCCTTCTGCAGCTGTAGTCTCTAAGGAGAGATGCCTAGGTTCAGAGGCTGAATACAAGTCATGCAAATTCTACGTTGATCCAGAGGCCTCTACGAGAAAATCACCGCTAGAGCAAGCCATGAGGCCAGCTCTAGAAAAACAACTTAGGCCCTACCCTGCTATACACTTATTATCGTCTAAGCCCCGCTCAAGCTGCCCATTTATAAAAGTATATACCTACGGAGGGGGATACCTGGCATACTGTACCGTACTTAACCGGCTTCTCACCCGGAGCGAGGCGGCTAGGTGCGAAAAATACTGGAGCACATGCCCATTCTATAAGTTAGGGCTTAGATCGAAAATGGAGCAAGTAGCTTAAGCAATGGCAACAGGCGGCGCTGGTAGCCCTAGCATGTTCTCATACGCCTCAATACTCTCAACCATGTACTGGGCCAGGATGTTTTCATCAACCTCAACGAACGGTATGTGAAGCTCAACACCATTCACCATAACAAAGGGGGTAAATTCATCCTCCGTGTCAAGGGCTGGAACCGTTACTTCACGGATAACGACTATGTAACCTTGGTCACGGAGAATCTCCGCGGCTCTCCTAATATTCCTCAGGACTCCTTGGCTTAAGGGGCCATAGCCATGAAATACGGTTACTTCCATTATCACCGCTAATCCCCAGCAATGATTATTGTTACTAGTACGCTATTCTAAACAAGAGGCTAAGTAATACCCTTGTAGAGGGGGTTGTATCGTTATAAGTGTATGGCGCTATTCCTAGTGTGAAGGGGGGACTCTATGAGTACAGCGAGGCTAGAAGTCGATAAGACCACGCTGAAAAAGATAATACGAGAGCTTAAGAAGTGGAAAGCACCAGCAACGGTATTGCTAAGTCTCTATATTCCACCGGGGAGGCCTATAAGCGACGTTGTTAGCTTGCTGCGCACAGAGTACTCGATAACCGATAACATTAAGCTCAAGCGGACCCGTGACGCTGTGCAACGAGCGCTCGCCGCCGCTATGGATAGGCTTACTAAGGTGCAGAAGGTACCGCCCAATGGGCTAGTATTATTCTGCGGCCAGGACATGGATACAAACGACTTCATATGCCTAATGTTCTCTCCGCCAGAGCCAGTACCCGTATTCTTCTATAGGACTGATAAGTGGTTCCACACAGAGTTCCTCGAGGAAATGGTTGAGAGTGAGGAGACTTATGGCTTAGTAATCGTTGAGAGAGATGAAGCAACCATAGGCTTACTAAAGGGTAGCCGAATACAAGTACTCGAGGAGCTCGAGGGCTATGTTCCCGGAAAGCATCATAGAGGAGGCCAAAGCCAGCGCCGATTCGATAGACAAATAGAGCAATTCGTTAAGGGCTTCTACAAAGAAGTAGCCGAGGCAATGAACAAACACTTCTTGCCACTAATAGAGAAAGGGAAACTCAGAGCAATTATCCTCGGAGGCCCTGCATACGCTAAACAAGACTTCATGAAGGAGGCAAAGGACTTCTTAGATTACCGTGTACGCCAAAAAATAGCGTCACAAACAGTTGACGTAGCATACCAAGGCGAGGCAGGGTTACGCGAACTCGTAATAAAGGCTGCTGACATAATAGAGAAAAATAAGTACGCCGAGCTACACAGGGCCATAGAGGAGTTCAAAATACACCTAGCAAAAGACGACGGACTAGCAATATACGGTGATAGAGACGTTAAAACAGCTCTACAAATGGGTGCATTAAAGTACCTAATAGTTGATGAGGAGAGAGAAGACGCCGACATACTGGCCGAGGAGGCAAAGAAGTATGGGACAAAGGTCTATTTACTCAGCGGAGACTATCCCGAGGCTGAATGGATAAGGAGAACGTTCAAGGGACTAGTAGGTGTTCTCAGGTTCAAGCTATACTAGCCCCGGAACCCTCTCCTAGACCTATCATCCACTACAGCCAAGTGCCTGTACACCTATCACTGGCAGAGATATACTATAAGCCTAAAGAAGGGGGATATGGAGTTCTAATAGTATTCAGAAAAAGGGTCTGCTAAGATACACACAAGAGCTATAAGGGAGGAGAAGGAGTGCCGAAAAGAATATCCCCACAGCTATGTGCTCGCTGCAAGGGCTACAAACGGTTATGTGGATTACCCTATTGCCCCATACTTGCTCGTTTCCGTGCACAAGTACAAGCAGTTTCACGTATACCGTCTCCTAGCAATGTACTCGGCTCCACGCCGCCAAGCATTATAGTTGGTGAGTCAAATTATCCAAACATCCCTGTTATCTACCAGATACCCCCCGGAATAAGCGGCGCAGAGGCTAAGATGTACGACAACCCACTTGGATGGCACCAAGCCCATCTACCCTTGGGCAAGATCATAGAGCTAAGATCACAGCTACTTGGGGCAGTAACCCGCATAGAGGCAACAAACCCCTGGAAGCTATATGAGAAAGAAGTATCACTAGCCGCAACATCACTTAAACCCGTTAATAGCGAAGCCGTTCTCGAAAAACCGCCTATACCATCACTCCGCTTTGACGGGTTACTAGCTCCACAGGGACCCTCGGCGCCCGCTAAGGATTTGAGAATAAGCGAGAACCCGACCCTACACCCAAGACTAGAGAAACTCATATGGGACGACGCCACAGCAACAGATGCAGTTCTGGAGCTATACGGTAACGGGCTAGATACCTACTTAATTACGAGAGCATTCTCATTGGGCCTCTTAGGCAGACTGCGTAATCGACGTCTTGTACCAACAAGGTGGGCCATAACTGCTGTTGACCAAATAATATCGACTAAGTTACTGCGCAGAGTACGAACCTATAGATCTATAAACGATATCGAAGTCTACCATGCATCCTACCTAGGCAACTACTTTACCATAATACTGCTCCCAGGTGGCTTCGAGACAGAACTCTTCGAGGTCTGGCACCCCCTCACGCCATGGACAAAACAGTCAGCAGAACCAATAGCCTATCGCATAAGAGAGTACCAGAGCCTAAAAATGAAGCCACTCGACGGAGGCTACATAGCCATAAGACTAGCTCTTGCCGAGCACCTCTACCGTAGAAAAAGACAAGCAAAAGCAATCATTATAAGAGAAATAACAAAGGAATACTTTGCACCAGTAGGTAATTGGCATATACGTGAAACTAGCCGAAAAGCACTCTCACAGAAGCCCTTCAAGACACAATCCCTCAAAGAAGCAATAAGATACGCATCAAGGTTCTTTAAATCAGCAACTGCACTAAACTCGTTACAATCTTCCACCATTCTAAGGAACTATGAGAAGACAAAGAGACTCGACTACTTCCTTAAGAAAGCCTAGTAGCCCGACTACATTTAACCCTCTACTAAATCTAATTCCCTTAGCGGCGGTAGTTATGCCCCAGCTCTCCTCAGGCCTCGTGATAGCTGGAGCATATGCAGACAAGATTCGGAGAGTGCTCTTCGCACAACTCAGAGACGAGATAAAGTCAGGCAAGATAGAGTCAAGGCAAGTCGCATACCGAGCGGGAGAGCTTAACCGCCTCCTCTTCGAGATACTGGTAAACAAGCTAAAGCTGGACAAGGGCGACGTTGTAAGAGTCAGGATAGAGTACGAGCTAAGAGACGGAGACATCGAGTGGAAACTCGACACGCTGAGAGTAGAGGCGTTCAAAAGAATACCCGACGAGGAAGTAGAGAAGGCCGTCAAAGAGGTAGTAGAGGTAGCAAAGGAGGTACTAGCTAGGCCAGTAACGGAGGAGGAAAGAGCCTGGACAGAGGCGAAAGAGAGGGAAGTTGAGAAAGAGGTAGCGGCCCGGAGAGAAGCAGCTCTGAGACGCGAAGAGGAGCTATCACCACCCGTTACAATAGCAGATGCACTAGTTGTTGGTAAGACTAAGAACGGAGAGGGACTCGCACTCCTAAAGAACAACAAGGGTGAAAACACTGGCTTAGCAATACTAGTACCCAGCGAGGACAAAACAAAGACAACATTCATAATAGTCCATGGAAAAGAAGCCTATAGAGCTGAGACACTCATTGAAACAGACCTCGAGAAACTAATAACATCACCTTCACTAATAGCGCAAAAAGCAAATGAGCTAAAATACAAGAAAATAGAAAAAGAAGAAGCAGAAAAAATAATAAAACAAAAACTAGAAGAACTATACTAACAAAAACACAATACCTCTTTTCACTTTACTGACGTAGAAAGGTTTCGGCGAGGTCTCCACTCATCACAGACTCTCAGTCAGAATAAATCGGCCTCCACATTCCCCGTACTACTTATATGCATTAAGCTTAAATAAACCAGTACATCCAATTAACTCTACATGCGAGGGACGGGAACACCCTTGGATAAGAGATCACTAGACTTCTACTCTTCACGGGACAAAGAAAACATTATACCTGATTCCTCGCATTTTGAGGACCTTGTTGATGCGGAAATACGTGGAGATAGAATATACTTTATTACAAGCACAGGAAAAGTCCTTGAAACAAGCTCATCGCCAAAAACACGTGACCTATACTGGAGAATCAAGCTAAGGAATAGGAGGAAAGCTTTTGGTCTTTAAGAAACGCAGACTCTTCTCCCTTAGCACTCTA
>JALVKZ010000031.1 GCA_027033675.1 Pyrodictiaceae archaeon
AGCAGTTACCCCTAGTTGGCAGAATCCCTGCCGGCGCCACGACTATGCATTTATCTCTCACGAGCCGGGAATAGTTGAGCGCGTCAAGTCATTGCTAGCTATGAGGGGGCTCGGCTGGGTCAAGGTAGGCCATAGCGGCTACGCTATACATCTCCGCCCAAGCGATGCTAGCAAGGGACGGGGGCTCTTGCACGCGATGCGCCTAGCCAGCATAAGCCCTGGCTGCGTGATAGCAGTCGGCGACTCCGGTATGGATGCTGAGATGCTTGATGCAGGAGTAGTGCTCGCAGCTGTAGGCAATGCGGAGGAGGAGCTGAGGAAGAGAGCCCATATAGTGCTGCCGGGTAAGAGCGGGGAGAGCGTCAAGGCCCTAGTGGAGGCTCTCTTCGAGGCAGGGCTCGTGGAGTAAGGAGGCAGCGGGGTCTAGGCCTTGGAGAGACCGCTTGTACTGAGAGGCAAGAGGGTAGATGGGCTAGGCGTTGGCGGACGCTACGTCTCGATGCAGTACTACTCCACATGGTTCCGCCGCCTCCTTGGCTGCGAGCCTTACCCGGGTACGCTCAACTTTATTGGTAAGGCTGATTGGAGGGAGCTAGCTGGGCTCTGCGAGCCCATAGTTATACCCGAGGCGAGGATTGGTGATAAGAGGCTTGGAGCAGTATATGTGTGGAGGGCGAGACTAAGGACGGTGACTGGTAAGCGAGACGTCCTGGTCATTAGGCCTCTTCTAAGCGTCCACGAGCCAGTTGTGCTAGAGATAGTTGCTTGCGAGAAGCTTGCACCCGTGCTCCCGGACGACGAGATAGAGGTTGAGATAGAGTGCTAAGCTCTCACCAGGAGCCTTGGCAAGGTCTCCCTGTAGGCGGGGGAGTTGCCAGGCATAGTACCTCCCCATGCCGAGGCCAGGGTCGGGCTAGAGCCTCCCACTAGCTAGTAGAGAGTACTTGTATCTGAGGATCTCTAGCTCCCTCTCCCTGTCAACGAAGGGCAGAGCACTGGCCAAGACCCTTTTCCTCTAATATAGCCCTGGCTCCTTCGAAGCCTATACTAGTTTCTTTGCCAGCCTGTGGAAGTAGCGGCGATAAGTATAGGCGAAGACTATTGATCTAGCGTAGAGGTCTAGGGCCATGATTAGCCACGCTACCAGGGGGCATAGTGCTCCGTGGAAGCGGCCCGCCAAGGCGAGGCTGGGAGCCACGCGTACTAGGTAGAGCCCAGCCAGGTTGATTACTGTTGGCACTGTTGTCTCCCCCGCTCCCCTTATGGCGCCGCTTATGCCCATTACGAGCCCCAGGGCTGGCTCGGAGAGCCCGGCGAGTACTAGGTAGAGGATTACCAGCTTGCCTATTTCCCAGCTAGGCGCGAAGACTATTGCCGCTAGGGGCGAGGAGGCTATGAGCCCGAGCCCTGCTAGCACCATGAAGCCCGCGCTGGCCTTCGCTATTTCCCATCCCCGTTTCTCGGCCCCTGCGTAGTTCTCGGAGCCTACTAGTTGCCCGACCTCGCTCGAGGCGTAGGTCTGGAGAGCGAAGCTCGGCATGTAGGCGAAGGACTCTATCCTTATACCTATGGTGTGAGCAGCTAGTGCTGCGGTGCCGCACCTCGCCACGGCTCCTAGGTAGAAGTAGTTGCCCCCGGCGAACAGCATTCGCTCAACCATGGCTGGTAGCCCGACCCTTATCACGCGGTAAGCCTGGCCACGGGGGAGCCCGAGCGTTACTGGGAAGCCTAGACTCTCCTTACCTCGAGCAAGCATGTACGTGGCGCCAGCAAGGTTCCCGATGTTGCTGGCAAGGGCTGCGCCCGCTACACCCATCCCCGTCCAGAATATCAGCACAGGGTCAAGAACCGCGTTCGTCACCACGGCTACCACGCTTCCCCAGAGAACACCCAGGTTAGCCCCAACAGCCCGGTAGGCAGCATCCATTACCATTATCAGCGCGTTGAACGGGAGCCCGGCAAGCAGCACAGCCAAGTAGAGAGTAGCTGTCTCAGCTGTAGCCTCGTTGCTAGAAACAAAGC
>JALVKZ010000032.1 GCA_027033675.1 Pyrodictiaceae archaeon
CAGCGCTAGTCGTAGAGCACCCTCTCAAGCTCGCGAATCATTATCCTTGGGGCACGGTGTACTAGCTCTAGCCAGCTCACAGCTCTTTCGAGACAGCCCTTGCCTCTTCTCGTGAGCCAGGCTAGGGCAGCGAGGCCCAAGTGCCTAGTACATATTCTCGCCCCGCCGCTAACAGCTAGGAATATTCGGGATCTCTTCCTCCGCTTCTCCCACACGAGTATTCCGGCTCCGAGCCCCTCAGCGCTATAGGCTATCTTAGCGGCTAGTCTCTCCGCGCTCGCCCCGTCCCTTACAAGGCGGGTGGCGTAAGCGTAGAGCACAGCCTCGGGGCTCCTACGCGAGGGGAGAGGTGGCTGGCCAGTTACAATGGCTTGTCTAGCGAGCGGGTGCAAGCTGCAGACGAGCAGATAGCTATACTCCCCGTTCTTTAAGAAGAAGTGTGAGTCACTACACACGGTGCCCTGCGCAATAATTGCGGTGATGCCGCCGCGGCTAACCCTGCCTAGGAGGATTCCCCTAGCTTCGCTAAGCGAGACACCAGTGGCTACGACCCGGTCAGCACCGCTAACGAGTACTAGGAGAGACTCCTTAGGGTCTAGTAGTCGTAGAGCCTCAGCAACTGAGTCAAGCGCACCCTGAGCAGCCACTAGTGCTACTAGCCTCCCCGGCCCCATCAAGGCAGCTAATGCACCACTCTTTCCCTTATCGTTTCTCCTTTTTCTCTAGGAGGGCGTAGAAGAACCCAATAGTCCTATGCTTGTGTGGCCACGCCCTCATGGCTCCCCTGAGCCAGGGTGACGGGTCGTAGGGGCCAGCTAGCTCTATGAGTCTGAATTCTGGGTGCTTCTCAAGGAACCATTTCACGTTCTCCTCGTTCTCCTCGGGCAATAGGCTGCAAGTAGAGTAGAGCATTCGGCCACCGGGCTTTAGGAGCCTAGCAGCTGCCTCGAGGAGTTCGCGTTGCAGCTTGATTATCTCCTCGAGGCCTTCTTCGCGGACACGCCACCTTAGCTCAGGATTCTTGGCTATTGTGCCCGTGCTGGTGCAGGGAGCGTCAAGCATAACTCTATCAGCTATCTCCTCCCCGAGTGTCTTCGGGGCCTTCCTGGCATCCTTCTCGAGTATCTTGACTATTGTTATCCCCATTCGACGTAGAAGCATCCTCATTCTCTTGATCCTAGTCCTATCGATATCGAAGGCGTATATGATGCCATGGTTCTTCATGAGTTCCGCCATGTGGCTTGTCTTGCCCCCAGGCGCCGCGGCTAAGTCAACAACCGTCATCCCAGGCCTCGGTGCTAGGACTAGGGAAGCTACAGCACTAGCCTCCTCCTGTATAATTATCTTGCCCTCGCGGTAGAGCCTGCTATTATCGAAGTCATAAGGGCCCTCGAACTTCAGTATCACGGGAACCCGCTCACTAATGATCGGCTCCTTGCCCTCCCTCCTAAGCTTCTCAACAACTTCCTCGACACGTGCCTTTAGAGTATTCACCCTTACACTTATCAATGGCTTCTCGTTAAGGGCTTTGAATAGTTCCTCAGCTTCCTCGGGGCCGAGGAGCTCCCGCATTCTTTGTATAAACCAGGCTGGGAGAAGGTAGCGCCACTCGAGCGCCTCCTCAACGCTCCTCGGCCTAGGCCTATAGGAGAGTATCTTGTCAAAGAGCTGCCAATAATACATGCCCACAAAGGGATGAGTCTTGGCTGATAAGTAGTCGGCGATACTCCATCGTAGTCTCCGAAGGGTATCCTTGTCTGGGCGATAGAAGAGAACAATATCGATAGCCGCGCGGAGAGCAGCACGTAGCCAAGGATCAAGTATCAACGCGCTCTCAGCGCCAGTAAGCTCAACAATAACATGGTCAAGCAACCCCTGCTTCTTCAACACGTCGTAAAAGATTGATGTTAATAACCGGTCAAGCCCAGTACCCAGCATATCATGTTTACTAAACACTACTCTCTTAGCGTGCTGGCTAGGCTTAAACTCCTCGGCTAGCTTAAGAGCCTCTACGAG
>JALVKZ010000033.1 GCA_027033675.1 Pyrodictiaceae archaeon
TCCTCGGTGCTAGCATAGTGTCTTTCCTCAACACGCTCAACATAGCGTATTGTCCTGGACTTGACTTCTGGCTTCGAGGAAATAATCTTATCGAACTCTAGTAGATCCTTAACTTTTTGGTCGACGGGTACATCGAGTATGCTTCTCTTAACCGGCGCCTCATAATAATCCTCGGCAGGGTCCATCATTACTGGGCTAGGTAGATTACCCTTTACAGCCCTTGCCATAGAATATGCGCGCCTAAGGGCATTAATAATGGAATCAGTCGTGAGCCTGGTCGTAAACGCGAAGCCCATCGAGCCCTTAATGAACACTCTTACAGCGACACCATAGTCGTAGCCAGATGATATGCTGGTTGCCTCGTCGCGCCGATCTATTAGCGTGAACTTTGTTCTCTCTAGCCGGAAGTCGGCGAAGTCTACTCCTAGGCGCGAGGCCTCACTAACTGCTCTGGATAAGAGGTCTCTGAACTCGCTCAAGGTGCTTCATCACCACCTCTATAGCCTAATTAGTTAGTATTACACTGTGCTCCGGAGTAATTAAACGCTATAACGCTTACAACAACAATTAACCCGGCAACTATTAGGCAGGAAAAGGAGAGGAAAGCATTACCAATAAAATAGTTCCTTAAGGCTTTGACACGAGACGGGTACTCGTTACAACCTAGGCAAGGGAGAATGATAAAGTTGGGGAAAGAGCTTCATTTACCGAGGTTTACCAATGAGATACCCCTAGCTATAGAGGAGGAACCTATCTATTCCCAGGAAATGCCATGGGCGACCTACTTGCTCATCGCCATAAACACGGTAGTGTATATGGTCACTTCCGCCTCTTCGTTCTTTATGCAGTCAAGCGAGGCCTGGATATCAAGGCTAGGCTTTATACCACTTGGGCTACTAAGCGACCCCGCCCACGTGTACAGAGTATTCACAGCGATGTTTACGCACGCCGATATACTTCACATATTATTCAACATGTACTTCCTCTATCTTTTCGGCAGAGCTGTTGAGCGAAGCATGGGGCACTGGAGATACCTCATTCACTACTTTATCAGCGGCCTTGTAGCTGCAATAGTGCATACAGTGTTCATGTTCCTACTAGCTCCTAGCGGGCTAAGCATACCAAGCGTTGGCGCAAGCGGTGCAATAAGCGGGGTCCTCGGTGCATACTTAATGCTATACCCGGGGACGAGGCTCGCGGCATGCATGTTCTTCTTCATAATACCCTTCTGTTTCGAGCTATCCGCAGCACTATGGATAATTTTCTGGTTTATGCTACAAGTGTTTGAGGGCTTCTACCTAGCAGCCTCTAGCGCCGTCGCATTCTTTGCTCATGCAGGCGGCTTCGTCGCCGGAATAGCGCTACTACCACTACTGATAGACAAGCATCGTCTAGCAATACTGCGCAGCCTCGCCTCTGCTAGGAGACTCTTCGGCTTCATAGTATTCATACCAATGTACTACATACGGCGCGGTCTAAGCCTAATGACGAAAACTATACTACTAGTACTGATCTCGATGTTGCTACTAGGTGCCCTAACCGCCTTTGTCCATACACCGAGCAATTTCACAACAATGACTTATAATGTGCACTGGATAGGGGATGGGAGCGAGAACGCCTACCTCGGCATAATTAATTGGAACCGAGTACTAACTGCCGGGGATACCATTGATTCAAAAGTCCTACTAGACATACTTGCTAGCTCTGGCCTCTTATTCAACCCACAAAGGAGCGGAACAATAATACCTCGCCTACTGATTGGACCAGCGCACATGACCCTCTATCTTGGCCCCAGGTACAGCGTAGGCATAAGCTACGTGCTATTCATAAAAGATGCTAGTTACACTGCTAAAGGAGTACTCAAGGGAGCAACTATAAACGCCCAGGTAGTGACCCCACGGGGCTCTGGTTCCCTAAAGGCTACACTAGAGCTCAAAGGCATGTACAATGGCTTAGCGATACTGGAGCTCATGAACCTTGTATCGCTAATAGCTATCCTC
>JALVKZ010000034.1 GCA_027033675.1 Pyrodictiaceae archaeon
GGTCTGTGCACCGAACCCAAAGGTGGCTGCTAGCCCTGCTACCGTTGTGGAGTGGCACTTTCTCGCATCGTGGTCTATGTTGTTGCTACCAATGAGCATTGTTAGCTTACGAATAACGTATGCCTCCTCGTTTAGGTGCTTAGCACCAGCCAGCGTCATTATGGGGAAGTAGTTGCCCTTATAGTAGTAGCCATCACTGTGCACAGGGCCCCAGTTAGCCCTCCTAGCACCACTATTGAGTAGGTCGCGGACCCTCTCAGCTATGTAGCGGAAAGCAGTGTCCCAGTCAACCACTCTCCACCTGGGCATGTACTTCTTCAGCAGCGCCTCCAGCTCCTTAGCATCCTTAGCCCTCATCACTTCCTCGGGCCTGGGCCTCGGCCCAACACGTATAATGGGGTACTTGAGCCTCAGCGGGCTATACATTAGATCTGTGCTAGCCTGGCCCTTGGGGCACAAGTGCCCCTTGTTCAAGGGGCTACCAGGATCACCAGTAGCGAATACTACTTCGCCGTCTTTGCGGTAGAATATTATGCTGCAGCCGACGGAGCACCAAGTACATATAGCCTTAACGGCCTCCATCGACTCGAGACCAGGCTTCTCCTCAGGCTTCTCCGGTAGCTGGAACTTAGGAGCAACCCGGTACTCGGCGTGCGCGACTGGTACGCCAGCAACCTCGGCGGCAGCCGCTGCTGCTAAGGCGCTGAGAATCTTTATTGCCTCTCTCCTAGTTATCCTTGGCCCTGCCTCCTTCAAGCTAATATGAGGGTTGGCATTCCGAGCCAAAAGAATTCAAGCCTCTACCCTTCTTCTCGATAGATTCTTTATCTCTGCTAAGCCATATAAACGGGTAACGGTTGTGGGACTATTATAGTGTATTCACATCTGTTTATTGCTGAACAAAAAATTGGATAATATATCTATGAAGTATCTAATACTAGTGGTTAGCTTTTATAATCCCTTATCGGGATACAAACAGTGGGCGAGACTCTTTGTCTAGTAGTGAGGAGGATGATGGGGGATTTGTTGTAGAGGAGCCGGAGGATGAGTTTGCGCTTGAGGAGCTAGTTTATGGTTCTCTCTCGAAGTGCCGTGGCAAGGGTGAGAGGAAGAGGGACAAGTTCCGTGTCAAGGGACTTGGCGGAGAAGATGAGAAGCGTGAGTAACGAGAACCCGCTACTGAAGGAGTGTGTCTCAATTACATCAGTGGAGCTTAATGGGGTTCCCGTGGCAGCGGATTACATTATACACATTGTAGTTAATGGCTATGATCTGGGTGTTATTCGTAGTGCGCCGTTCCTGCTAGACTATGCTGCTACCGGGCTCGCGTTGCTACAGAGTAGGGCTGTTTGCGGTGACCACGTTGTCGCGGAGAACATCTACGAGGATGACTCGGAGCTCGTGTTCCGGGGCTCACTGAGGAGAAGGAACACCAAAGAAGCGTGCCTTGGTGCACCACGGCGCGTCGGCCTCGGGCTCCTTGAGAGGATTTATCGCGACTTTGTCACACGGTTGCCTAAGCGTGGCTGCCCTCTGGCTGTTCATCGCCTCGCGCTCTATTCTCTCAGTGATAGTAGCTTCTCATTCCAGTTCTTTGTAGCTGATCCCAGTAGGCATAGTGCCGCGTACAAGCTTGCTGGAATGGTGTCAGCGTTAGCTGATAAGATTAGTGGATTACCCGGCGTTGTTGTGTCGACTGGTAGGCTCTCTGACGACATGGTTCGCGTCCTTGCCCGTGTAGGGGTGCGCGTAATCGTTAGTTTTCATCACCCCCTGCTCAGCGGGCTCCGTGAGGCCGAGAAGCGTGACGTAACGCTGGTACTACGTGATCCCATTAGTAATGAGCTGAGAGGGTTCACCTCTCTTCACCGTCTAGGGGACTAGAACGCTAGCAACATTAGCTGGCCTATACTGCTCCGGCACTCGGGGTCTGGGAGCGCTAGATACAACAATGTTATAGTTGGGTCTTCCCCTACCTTATAGGGGG
>JALVKZ010000035.1 GCA_027033675.1 Pyrodictiaceae archaeon
GGAGCAAGATACTAACATTGATGAGATGTATAGACAGTACATTATTAGGCTTGAGAGAAAGCTGCGAGAACTAGAAGCTGAGCGTATGGAGCTAAGGAGGGAGCTTAGACGCTACAAGATGGAGGTTGATAAGCTTCTTAGTCCTCCTCTGATAGAGGCTATTGTGCTAAGTGTGCTCCCGGATGGAAGGGCTGTGGTTAAGAGTAGTACAGGCCCTAATCTCGTAGTTAATGTGTCATCGTATATCGATCCGGGTAGGCTTAAGCCTGGAACCTATGTCGCGCTAAACCAGAGAGGCTCAACTATAGTTGAGATATTGCCGCAGTACGAGGACCCCTATGTGAGTGCCATGGAGGTTGTGGAGAAGCCTAGGGTCAGCTTCGACGATATAGGTGGGTTGGAGGAGCAGAAGAGGGAGCTCTACGAGGCAGTTATCCTGCCATTGACGAAGCCTGATCTCTTCCGCGAGCTTGGTATAGAGCCTCCTAAGGGCGTGCTTCTATACGGACCGCCTGGCTGTGGTAAGACCTTGCTTGCGAGAGCAGTTGCATCAATGAGTAATGCTGCTTTCATACGCGTTGTTGGCTCAGAGTTTGTTCACAAGTATATAGGCGAGGGCGCTCGTATAGTAAGGGAAGTATTTAAGCTGGCAAGGAAGAAGGCCCCATCAATAGTATTTATAGATGAGATAGATGCAATAGCGGCTAAGAGAATAGACATAGGCACTAGTGGTGAACGAGAGGTGCAGAGAACACTAATGCAGTTACTAGCCGAGCTAGACGGATTCAACCCCCTAGGCAACGTAAAGGTAATCGCCGCGACTAACCGCATAGACATACTGGATCCAGCCATACTGAGGCCCGGTAGGTTCGATAGACTAGTCTATGTGCCGCCGCCCAATGAAAAGGCTAGAGTAGAGATATTCAGGATACATACCAGGAAGATGAGATTAGCAGATGATGTCGACTTCACTCAGCTAGCCAGGCTAACAGAAGGGGCGACAGGAGCCGATATAAGAGCAATAGTAATAGAGGCTGGGTACTTTGCCCTGCGAGCAAACAGAAAAATAGTAACAATGGCAGACTTCCTGGCAGCTATAGAGAAGGTTATGAAGAAGAGGAGAAGACCCTATGCCGATGTAACAGAGTATGGTGAGGAACAAGTCCCGATAAGCAAGCGGAGCGAGAACACGGCAGTGATGCACATGTAGTCTTTCTGGGTTTTGTCCTTCATGGCTTCTTAGACTACTTGCTTGGACCTAGTGCTTCTTTTCATTGATGCCTTGGATTCTTTTACTGCTCTGTGGATTCTTCGTAAACGAAGCCAAGTAGAAGCCATTCTCGTGACCATTCTTCTCCATTCCTCCTCTGTTACGCGTTTGTAATATAGCTCTACTCTTCCATCACCTATTTCGCGATACCCGGTCTTGAGGTACTTTTCGCCATTACGTAAAGCAAATACCGTGCAATAAGTTAGTAAGCAGACAATTGGCTTAGCCTCCTTACCCCCCATCTTTTCGAGTTCACACTCTCCCCTCTCTACGTCAAAGAATATGCACCTACCCATGGTCTCTGTATCAAGCCGGTAGATACGTACCCAGCCACCAGGTGTTCTAATTAGCTCGCTTGGCTGCTTTAGCACCCTTTCCTGGAAAGCGGGGGGTAGTTTTCTCACCTCGTTCTCTATGATGAACGCGCCGCTGCGGAAGACACAGCAACGGTTACAGCCGCGTGGACACTCCATGCGATAAGCGTCTCGAAGCACGCTCTCGTTTAGTTCCTCAAATACTTCTAGGTTTACATGAGTACCAGGCGTCGGTCTGAAAACGGCAAGGAGCCTCTTCAGCCTAGGGCTATAATATACTCCGTTAAACCACTTCTTTAGCCTAGCTGCCTCGCGTAGCGCATAGATATTCCAGGCCCTGTCCTGCCTTCTTGGTTCGCGCAGAACATATATCTTGGCCATTCTTGTTTCGCACCATCCACTAGTAACATGGAATACTGCTTCAGATACCAGTTCTTATACCCTTCTTAAGCCACTCTTTCATTAAGAAGTTAGGAGGATTTATGTTAGCCAAGATTAGTGCTTCTTAGAGATTCGCGAATGAGCCTGCATACCTCGTCCTTGGCCCTGTTGCTTATTCTGTTTAAGAATTTCCTCATATTCCTCTTTTTACTCCAGTCGCCGTGCTGTCTTAATCCCCCACTAAAATTTTTAGGTATATGAAGCAGCTCGTGTACAATGGTCTCAACAATGTCGTTGCAGCTGAGTCTGGCAAATTTCTCTGAAACAAGCTCTATTACGTATGTAGGGTCGCATATTTCAAGCCTTACAAAGGGTGCTGGCAGTCCCCATATGCGTGCAAGGGCCGTAGTTTTGGATCCTTTGCTCCAAACAATATATACCTTATCTAGTCTAATGTGGTTAAGGCCGAGTTCTTTTACGAGAAGTTCCAGTGCTTTATGGAGCTTATCGTCAGTTATGAACCTTAGTCGGGGCAGCGATGTCTCCCCTCGACCTGTAGCAGTTTTTCAGTACGTGGTTGAGCAATTAGTGTTCCATATTCATGTTTGTATTTGATATGAAAGAGGGCTATCTTCTTCTCCTTCTTCGCCTAGTTTCTTCCTCCTCTGCTACCTCGTAGGCTCTTACTCCGACGCCTAGCAGTTTGCGGAACACAGCATCAAGGAACTTTACGTGGAACCCCCTTTGGCCGACGAAGGCACCGAACTCGCTGCTTCTGACCCTTACAGCTAGGTACGGTCCCTCGAAGTCTGCGTCGATTATGTGCTTGTATATCCAGCTGACGGGGTGGATGGCTCTTATTATATTTGTGAAGTCTAGTGTTAGCTCTACTGCTCTAAGCCTCATCTCGGTATCTTGTTCTATCTTCTGTATTCTCTCACCTCCCTTACCTACTAGCCTACCAAGATAGCCCTCCTTGACAACTATAAGTGCGTCTGGTACGTGCTCAGCTGTTATCTCGAACTGTTTCTTCGCATCCACGAACTCTACAACTGTTATGACATCGGCGTCTGGTGCATAGATGCGCGCTGCATCGATGATTCTCTTTTCTACCTCGTTGAGCGGCCTATTCCTCATCCTCATTTCCATTAAGAGGCGTATTCCTCTCCTAGCGCCTGGCCTAACTATGTCCTTAAGCCCGAGGTCTATTACCTTGGCGTTTTCCTCGCCTATTAGTACCTCGCGCATAACTGTTGCCCCGTCCCTTTCTACTCCATGGGGTTTTTGGAATACAGGGTCACCGGCTATGATAAACTTACTGTTTCTCCCTATTCTCATAAGTATCTCTATGCTGCTCTCCGGTGGAATGTTTTGTGCATCGTCAAGGAATATTATTGAGTCATCGAAGGTCCTTCCACGGAGGTAATGTGTGTCAGCGAATACTATTTTTCCCTTCTTCATAAGCTCCTCAACTTTACTCCACTCAACAAACTCCGATAATATATCTCGAAGATACGCGAATGCTATCTCGTAAAACTGTTCGCCGAGCTCCTGGGCTGTAAGCTCCTTGCCGGTCACGACGTCAACAACTGGTCTTGATATTATTAGCCTCCTATACTTGCCCTCGGAGACAGCGTCTATACCGTATAGTACGCTAAACAAGCTCTTACCGCTACCAGTGGGTCCAAATAACCCTACAATCTCGTACTCGTCGCTGGTAAGCGCCTTGAGCATCTCTTCTTGACCTCTACTCATCGGCTTAAGCTTATCAAGCAAAGCACCCATTGTCCGTCACCCGGGGTTTCTGTCTCTACGTCCCGTAGAAGCACTAGGAGAAAGCAAGCCCTTATCAATCTTCTAGCCCATGCCTAACGAGATTTCTACTAATCCCGACAACAGAGCCCAAATACTATAGAGGAGTAGAGACTTAACACTAGACCGCCTCCACGACTTACACGAGTGTACTAGGGGATAAGGCCTCCGTGGCGTCACGTAACTTTAACGAGGAGAAGATAAAGGCGTGGCACAGGCTATGGGAGGACCTAGAAATAGGTTATCTAGATACCGATATACTAGATATACTCGTGGAGTTCTTCCTCAGGCCCAAGAGCTTTACGAAGAGTAGCTGTTCTGGTAGAATAACGATTATTGACTCAGAATATCCTTGGGCAAAAGAGGAGACAATGACCATATTTAAGAAACACAGCGCTATAGCCGTGAATGAAGTAGAGGAAGCCTTGTCAAAACCTCATGCCAGCAATCTTTGGCTAAGTGTGCAGGGCCCCATATACCATGTCTATGTAAATGACTTGGAAGAAGCTAGAATTATTCTAGAGGCAGCACGAGAAGCAGGTTTTAAGCATAGCGGCATAATGGTTCTTGGTTCTCCTTTGCTTGTTGAGCTACGCACAGGAGTTAGAGCAGACATATTATTAGCAACTCTCAATGAATCGGTAATAGAGCCTAGTAAATTAACGCAAGTAGTGAGCATAGCCAATAGCGTGCTAGCTAAGGCAAAGGAAAGAAATAAGCGGCTCTTAGAATCGCTTCGTAGAAGAAGACCAAGGCAATTATGGCAACCAGCTATAGAGAGGGCAAAAAGACTAGGAATACTATGACATTGTATAATCCCTTAGTTGTCTCTGAACTATAACTTATATTCCTCTCAAGGCTAAGAAACGCTGACACGGTTAGAAGGAACGCGGTGCGTGACGAATAATGTCTGAGTCCGTTCAAGCACTTGAGGAGGCCGAAGAACTTAGAGTAGCGGATGCAATGGTTCCACGTGTGATAACCTGCAAGCCGGACGAAACGGTTGCTGATGCAGCTCGTAAAATGGCTGAAAACGATGTCGGTAGTGTCGTTGTTGTTGACGAAAAAGGCCTTATTATAGGTATATTGACTGAGGGTGACATTGTTCGAAGAGTAGTGGCAAAAGGCCTTGACCCGGGCCGCACACTTGTAAAACACGTCATGACGCCTAACCCTATAACAATATACGAGGATGCGCCACTATCAGCTGCAGCTGATCTAATGAGCAGGAAGCGCATAGGCCACTTACCGGTAATCAATAAAGAAGAGAAACTCGTAGGAATAATAACGAGGAGCGACGTAATAAGATATGCCCCCGGCCTCATAGAGCTATTGTACGTAAGAGCCTAAGGAGGCCCCGGGAACAAAAGCCTAACTATCAGTATTCGTCTATAGGTATAATAGCTACTTTACATAAGTTAATATTAATCGGTGTAGAGCCTGGAGCCCCACATAGTTGACTTATTCTCACCCAAATACCCCTATGTTCTACCAGATGAAAGCATTGGGGGGCTTCGCCGCCTCATACGTGAGCAAAGACTAAGAGTAATACCCGTAGTAACAGATGAGCGTCAGCTCCGCCTCGCAGGAGTAGTTAAGAGAAGCGCTTTGCTTGAGGTCTCGTCTACACGTACAGAGGCAAGGGCAAAGGATCTCATGGAGCATCCGCGCATGGTTCTCAGCCCTTCGCAAGACGTACGCTCAGCTCTAGAAAAAATGCTTAAGCTTGATGAATGGTACGCCCCGGTGGCCGGTGAATCGTCAAGATATCTGGGAGTGTTTGGCCTTGAGAACGCTATACAGTACATTGTGGAGAATCATCGGGATAAGCTCCTCGTTCCCTTAGCAGAGGTTATGCAGAGAGAAGTCATATACGTTGAGCCGGATACACCGGTTCCCAAGGTATGGCAATTAATGAGACACTATGGATTTGCTGCACTGCCTGTGGTGAGGAACGGGGCAATAATAGGTGTTATCGCTGAGCATGATTTGATAACACGTGGATTCACTAGGCCTGATTTCGAGGCAGATAGTCATCGTAAAGGACCGCTCGTGCAGGAGGTTATGTCAACCCCTCCTATAACTTTAAGCCAAAGCCACACATTGCTCGATGCAGCTAAGTTGATGCTTAAGCGCGATATAGGTAGAATATACATAGTTGATGATTACAAGAAACTTATTGGCGTAGTTGATAGAAGTGATGTTGTTTCCTACTGGCTTAGCCATTAAGTACTACGCTTTTATCC
>JALVKZ010000036.1 GCA_027033675.1 Pyrodictiaceae archaeon
GTCTCTGGCCTGCTTACGGATCGGGTAATCTGGGCTTACCGCTCACGCTACATATGCGCCCAACAAATAATTGTGTTGAACCAGGTGCTGCGACAGCGGTCACTGCATTCATCCTAGCTGGTGTCCTCTACGGGAGACTCGTAGCAAAGAGAACACATAGACCGTATTTGCTGCTGGCTCATCTTGAGTCGTTAAGGGCAAGTCTTATTCCCTATTAGCACTTACCTAACCAGGGAACCTAGTTCCAGTGCTCATTACGGAGCCCTGGGAGCCCTTAGCTATAGAGGAGGGTAGGGCAGGGTACGAGGAGGCTTCCTTGGCCTTGATAGTTCCCGGTGCGGGGGAGCCAGTTGTTTCGCCCGTGGACTGGGTTAGGAGGAGTAGGTTTCGCCCATTGTGTGATAGGTGTGTTCTTGTTTTCTGGGATAGGCTTCTCAGTGCTGTGCGTGACTCCTTGGAGAAGGTCTTGGTTGCAGAGGAGAGGCCTCGTGTCCCAGCTACTCTTGGAGGGGTTGTCGGCGAGCTTGGCGGTGCCAGGGTATGTGCTTATAGGGTTTGGAGTGGTGCCCCGGCTGCTGCTATGGCCTTAGAGTTCCTCGTCGCTGCTGGTATTAGGAGATTCCTTGTTCTCGGTGGCTGTGGAGCTATTAACCCATCGGTGAGGGTCTTCGATATTGTTGTGCCTTCGTGGGGTATCCGGGAGGAGGGGACTAGTTATCACTACTTGCCTCCCGGTGTTGTTCCGAGGCCTGGTGGGAAGGCGTTGAGGCTACTCGTTGTCGAGCTAAGGGACGCTGCTAGGGAGCTGGGAGTAGGGCTCCACGTTGGCGGTGTGTGGAGCATTGATGCCGTGTTCCGCGAGACTCGTGACAAGGTTCAGAAGTATAGCTCTATGGGTGCTCTGTGCGTCGACATGGAGAGCACGGGTCTCATGGCGGTAGCCGCGTACCGGGGTATAGAGCTTGGGCTAGCCCATATAGTGACTGACGAGCTGTATACTGATGCTTGGAGGGTCTATAGCGACCGCGAGAGAATGGCTAGGGTTGAGAAGAGAGTGGCGCTCGCGGCTCTGAGCACATTGGCTAGGATGTAGCTGCGGTCTGTGACCCTTTTTCCTTGACAATACTGAGTATTCTCCTCAGTAGTAGTGGGTATTTTGAGGAGAGGTTGTTGTCGAAGCTTAGTATCGTGGTTAGTGGGCCGGGGGCTGCCCTGATTCCTCTTGCTGCTCTATTAGGCTCTATGCACAAGATATATTTGTCTTCCTCGGCTCCTCCCCTTAGTGAGCTAGGGAATTATCCTCGTTGCTTCCTTGTTGGCTAGTGGTGCTTGTCGTGATGGCTGTGCTAGAGGTTCGTGGGCTGAGGAAGCGTTATGGTAGAGTGGTTGCTGTTGATGGTGTTAGTTTTAGTGCTGGTAGGGGTGTTCATGGGCTTGTTGGGCCTAATGGGGCTGGTAAGACTACTACGTTGAAGAGTATTGTTGGCCTCGTTGTCCCCGATGCCGGCGAGGTATTGTTCAATGGGGTGGACTTGCTTAGTCCCCGTGGCTGGAGGCTTCGCGGCGAGATAGGTTATGTTGCTGAGGTTCCTGTTCTCCCCGATGACTATGTTGTTGTGGAGCTCTTGGAGGAACTGGCGCTTGTCGAGGGCCTTGATAGGCTTAGTGCTCGTAGAGAGGCTCGCCGGGTTCTCGAGGAGGTAGGGCTTGATAGGCTTGCTGATAGGAAGGTCCGGGGGCTTAGTAAGGGTGAGAGGAAGAGGCTCTACTTCGCCCAGGCGTTGCTGCAGCAGCGTAGCCTCTATGTGCTTGATGAGCCTTTTAGCGGCTTGGACCCCGAGGCTGTTGCCTGGGCACGTAGCCTAGTCTCCCGGCTCGGGCGGGAAGCGACTGTCTTGCTTAGTAGCCACTTGCTCCGCGAGGTAGAGGAGCTAGCAGGGAGCGTCACCATAATCTATGGGGGTAGGGTGCTCTTTAGTGGAG
>JALVKZ010000037.1 GCA_027033675.1 Pyrodictiaceae archaeon
GTCTTGCACACGCGTTAATAGAGCAAAGATAATGAATGCTCGCTAAGCAGTATATGCGGTAGAGGGCCACAGCTATAGCAGAGCCATCATCTTCACTAGTATCTCTACGGCAGCGAGCGCCAAGAGCACAGCTATGGCTTGCTTGGCTCTCTTCTCGGGCATTCTGTGCATGAGCAACGTGCCAGCTATTCCGCCAAGGAATCCGCTGAGGCCAGCAACTAGTATCACTGTTGCAGCGATATTATGCTCAGCCCCTATGATATAGAGTAGTAGTACTGTAGCGGAGACTAACAATGCTGTGGCAGAGGTGCTTGCTGAGACCTTTTCGGGTTATTCGTGCTTAGTAAACGAGCTAGAATGGCTATTGATGCAGCATCCATTCCTATTAGGCCAGCTAGGTAGCCTTCAAACGCACCCAATAGCATCATCTGTGACCCTAAGGCCGAGGAGCGCCTCGCCTCTCTTGACCCGTTCCGGATCAGACTATATATCGCGTATAATCAGGAATGCCTCAAATACTCCCTAGTACTACAAGCACTAGTACCGCTCTATGAGTTATGAAGCTGAGAGGAATGAGGACAGCAACGGGTGCATAGACCAGCACTACATTCCTCCATATTATTAGCCCTTTTCTCTGATTGAGGGTTATGGCCACTATTAGTTAGAACACCTTCTACGTCGGTGCAAGCACTATTGCTTTCTCAATGGAGAGGCTTAGTGCAACATAGTTAGATATTAGGGCCCCTGCGGCTCCCATGCCAGCTATGGCTAGTAGTGATGAGAGAGCATAGGTAACTATAGCTATTAGAGCGGTATTCATACCGGCTTATCGGTTAGTCGGAGTTTCTATACATATATTTATAAATTTATTAACCGACCAGTTAAAGACAACTGATGAGTATTATTCACGGATCATATTATTGGTTCATGCTTGATAGAAAGTCGGTACAAAAAACAATAACTTAGCTACAAGAACCCTAACCAGCAAAGCAGGCGCTCCTAAGACTTCATAGTCGCGGGTGCTTGAGCATGTCTCGTGTAGCTTTCCTATCTGGTGGCAAGGATTCACTCTATGCCGCATTGCAGAGGTGGCCTATTGATTACGGTGTTATCCTTGTCTACGAGTTTCCCCGACCAAGTCCACATCTCGTCAACCTAGGCAAGGGTGTTGAAACATTATTATTAACTGGTATAAGTGTCGTTGTCGAGAGACTTCCAAGGAGCCGAGAAAAGAAGGAGACCATTAGGCTCCTTAGGCGCCTCGGGGCGAGCGAGATCGTGGCTGGCGACGTCTATGTTGAGGATCACCTTAGGTACATGGAGGGCGTAGCCGGGGAGGTCGGTGCTAAGCTCTACGAGCCCCTATGGGGCATGGATCCCGAGGAGCTGTTGTACAGGGAGATGGAGGCCGGGATAGCGTCTCTTGTAACCGGCGCCGATGAGAGGCTAAGCAACTGGGTCGGCAGGCTACTCAGCAAGGATAACGCAGGGGAGCTGGCAAGCGAGGCTAAGCGGCTCGGCCTTGACCCTCTCGGCGAGCAGGGGGAGTACCACACGCTCGTCGTCAATAGCCCTGTTCACGCTAGGCGCTTATCTTACCGCGTCTGCGAGCGCTTCAGCCACGAGTCTGGCTACGTGCTTCTCAGGGTGTGCTAACGGGATGAGAACCGATTGTTCCTCCCTGGGAGAAATAGTTCTCGGTGCTATTAGGCGCGGTGTTCGCAGCCAGGGCTGCGACTGCATAGCCCTGAGCGGGGGTATTGATACCACGACTGTTGCTCTCGCGGCACGGCTAGAGGGGCTTGGGCTGAGAGGCATCGCTGCCTACTATGTTAACGGTGTTCCACGTGACCTAGCCTACGTTGGCTATGTCGCCGCTAGGCTCGGCATAGAGCTCCACTTAGCCCCTGTTACCGACGCGTACATCGCGTCCAAGGTAGGTTATGTTGTCGAGTGT